>JBLHFL010000032.1:0-12677 GCA_047618105.1 Granulosicoccus sp. | reverse complement strand
GTAGGTAGTATCAGAGCTTTGTTGGCGGAGAAGTATTTCATGCCCGACATCCAATAGCCCAGACCGACGAAACCAACGCCTTCCATTTCATTCAACAGACCACGGCCCGGCTTTGATTCGGTGAAGCGAATCGCCGCATCGATGTCTTTAAACACGAAGGGTAAATCGAACACACCAAATTTTTCAGTGTATGAACCGAATTTTGACAGGGAAGGTGCCAACATCTGGACATCACCCAATAATAGGGCTTCCAATTCTTTGCTATCGCCGAACAGGGTGCTGTTTGGAAACACTTCGACGCAGAGCTTGCCGTCTAGTTCTTTATTGATCTGTTCAGCAAAGTTATTCGCTGCAACGACCTTAGGGTGGGTAGTGCCGCCGGTTACGTGGCTAAGCTTGGCAACTATTTCACCCGGCTCACAACTGGCCGCGGCCAGTGATGCAACGGATGTTAAGGTGATGGCCGTGATCAGAGATGTTAGTTTGCGCATATCTTGTACCCTTATTGTTTTTTTAGTTTTACTTACCTGTCTCGTCAGAGACTGATGATGAGTTTGCAAAGGCAATGCCAACTGTAACCAATTGGACGGAGAGACCCGGCTAGTCCGCCAGACCGGATCCACTCGGCGATCGAAAGACCTAACAATGGGCAGTTGGCGACCCATTGGCCTTCACCTAGATGGGTACCTTGCTACCCATCAAGCTCGTCGTCGGCCAGATCCTTGATCTGGATTTTGAGTCGTTTAATCTTGTCGTACAAGCCCTTACGCGACAGACCCAGCGCAGTATAGGTTAGTTTTAGCGAACCGCCATGGCGCATCAATTCTTGTTCTATAACCGTTTTTTCAAAACTGCTTAGGCGCGAAGCCAGGTCGCCGACATGGCTCGATGTTGTCGTTTCTTGGACAAAACCGTTCCACATACCCAAGACAAAGCGATCGGCGTAATTGCGCAATTCGCGGACATTACCCGGCCAGGCATAGTGGGTGAGCTGTTCCACCAGCGCCGGTGACAGGGTCGGGATTTCACGCCGATACTTACTGCGCGCGATGCGCGCCAGATGAAAGAACAGCAAGGCAATGTCTTCACGCCGATCGCGCAGTGGGGGAATTTTAAAAGTGATGACATTGAGCCGGTAATAAAGGTCGAGGCGGAACCGATGGTCGCTCGACAGCGTTTCCAAGTCTTCCTTGGTGGCGGCAATAATGGTGATGTCCAACGCAATGGTCTTATTGGAACCGAGCGGCTCGATGGTGCGTTGCTCGATGGCGCGCAGTATCTTGGCCTGCAAATCCATCGGCATGGAGTCGATTTCATCCAAAAAGACTGTTCCGCCCTGGGCATACTCCAGCTTGCCAATGCGTTTTTTGGTCGCACCGGTAAAGGCTCCGGCCTCATGGCCAAACAGTTCGCTCTCGATCAAATCGATCGGCACTGCGGCACAGTTGATCGCGACAAAGGGTTGGTGTTTGCGGTTGGAGAAATCGTGAATGGCACGCGCCACCACCTCCTTACCGGAGCCAGTCTCACCGATAATCAGGCAGTCGACATTGGTATCTGATAGCGCGTTGATCTGCTCACGCAGATAGACAATACCCTCAGAACGCCCCACCAGACGTTGGCTGATCGGGTCGTGGTCATCGATGGTCTCGCGTAGACTGCGGTTTTCCAAGACCAGGCGGCGCTTTTCCAAGGCCCGTTTAAGGACCTGGGAGAGTTGTTGCATCGAAAAGGGCTTTTCCAGAAAATCGTAGGCGCCATTGCGAATCGCCTCCACGGCCAGCGGTACATCACCATGACCGGTCATCAGGATGGTTGGCAGCGCGACATCTATGTCCATAACCTTTTGCAGCAAGTCCATGCCGTTCATATCGGGCATCAAAATATCGCTAATCACCACCCCATAGGCGTCACTGGAGAGTCGATTCAGCACCTCGGTGGCGGTCAGGTTGGACTCTACAGTAAAGCCGTCCAGCTCCAGGCCCTGCTGTAAGGCATGCAAAAGATCGTCATCATCATCGATCAGCCAAATGGTGGCCGCCAACTGCAATTCGGTTAGGCTATCGGTCATGCGTAAGGGGTCCTTGTGCAGAGTCCGCTGAGTGTGAATCATTCGACCAACGTTGCAAGCTGATATCGAAGCGCGCGCCACCGGCGGCGGCAGTGGACAGCCGCAGTTCGCCCTGATGGTCGTTAACAATGTCCTTAACCACCGACAAACCCAGACCCAACCCTTGGCCTGATTCTTTCGTGGTCATAAAGGGCTCGAACACCACGGCCGCCAAATCGGGGTCGATGCCGGGACCAGAATCTTCGATGGTCAGGGTCAGCCGATCGCCGTCTAAGGCCGCTCTCAGGGTGATACTATCGCGTTCCGGTCCGGGCGTTTGCCCCTGAATGGCGTCGATGGCATTGGTCAGCAAGTTAAGCAGAATTTGACTAATTTGCACGCCATTGCCGAGCACATAGTAACCCTCACCGACCTGATGGGTCAGGGCAATGGCTCGATTCTTATTACGCGGTTGGACCAACATAATGGCCTCCTCGACACAGGCATTCAGATCAACCCGGGTAAAGCCGCTGGCCGGCTTGCGCGCAAAGGACATTAACACCTTTGACAGATTTCCGAGCCGATCGGTCTGGGCGATAATGCGCTGCAGATTGTCCTCCGCGGTGGCAATCTTATCGAGTTTGAGCAGGCGCAAAGCGTTCTCGGCATAGGTCCGCATGGTGGCTAGGGGCTGGTTATATTCGTGGCTTAGGGTGGTGCTCATCTGGCCGATCGCGGCCAATTTTGCGGAGTGAATCAATTCCTGTTGGGTGGTTTTAAGCTGCTGCTCGGCCAGACGTCGATCGTGCACTTCTTGGGTCAAATGCAGGTTGGCCGCCTGCAACTCAACGGTGCGGTGCTTGATCTGCCGCTCCAGTTCGGCGGCGTAAATCTTATCGCGCAACACCGTCTTGATTTGCTGCTCACGGCGGCGGATCAGCAAAATAAATATCATGATAATAAGCATGCACAAGACCACCGCGCTGAGCAGGGTTTGTCGGATCAGCGCGGTCTCATCGACCGGTTCGTAGACCGCAACATGCCAACCGATGGTGTTCACTTCCATTTCCGCACGGGCATAAGCGGTCTGGTCGGTGAAATAATCAATTTGGTCGGCCCGCTGGCCAATCCATTGCTGTTCGCTCGACAGGGTAATTAGCTGATTGGCGTCTTGGGCAATGATGTCCGAGGCCGATAGCGTCCAGGATTGAAACACCGGGGCCAGATCAAGCAGGAACACCAATACGCCCCGGGCAGTCCCATTGATCTGTAAATCCGATGAAAATCCGTACAGTTGGGTCTCCTGGTCGACATAGATATATTGCCGGCCCAACACCCCCTGAGCTGGGGCCTGGGCCAACTTACCCAGTTCAAGGGCAGGCAATGAGGCCTCGGCATCCTGCGCTGAAGCAATGATACGGCCGTCCTTTGCCAGCAGCAGGACATTCTGTGCACCACTGAGATAGCGCACCTGACGCAGCCAGACGCTGCCGACATTGCCATCCACTAGATCGGGCAACCAATTGCGCTGATCACCATGCCGGCCGATGAGCACGGGCAAGAGCCGATACTTTTCTAAGCGACTCTCTAATATCTGAACCTGCAACGCCAACTCATAGTCAGCCTGGCGCTGGGCTTGTTCGAGAATCCGCTCATAGCCCTGGCGATAGCCTATTTCGAACAGGCTCGACAAGGCGCCCACGGCCAGCGCGGCCGCTAACAGCCAGAGCCCAGAGTTACGTTGCCAATAGTGGCGTTTTCGATCGAGATCGTAGAGTTTGGTTGCCGTCATAGTTTTATTTTTCACTCTAATGCTAATGGCCGAGAAAAGCGATCCCTCTTCTGGCGTAGAGCGATAAGGATTGGCCAACTCAAGGTCAGCCAATCCTTAGATTGCGTTAGGGGTGCGGCCGTTCGAACGGCGAATGGTACTCAGAAGGCATAAAGCAGGATAGCAAAATAGTGCAGCGTGGCACCGGCGAGGACAAAGAGATGCCAAATGGCGTGGTTAAAGGGAATGCGTTTATTAACATAGAACACCACTCCGCCACTGTAGGCTAGGCCGCCAGCAACCAACAGGGTAAGACCCTGTGGCGCCATATTGGCGATTAACGGTTTAATGGCAACGAGTACCGCCCAACCCATTAGCAAATAGAGCGTTACCATGAGCGCCTTAATCTTGCGTGCCGGCGACAGCTGCAGCACAGTACCGACCAGGGTCAAACCCCAAACTACACCAAACAACGACCAACCCCAGGCACCCCTGAGATTGATCAGGGTAAAGGGCGTATAGGAACCGGCGATGAGATACAGAATCGCGAGATGGTCAACCTGACGCAACACCTTACGGATCGGCGCGGGCTGAATGGCATGGTAGAGGGTCGAGGCCAAAAACATAAACACCAGAGTCGTACCATAGATGCTGGCACTGACCACCTGCCAAGGATCCTCGGTTGGGATCGTCACCATCAACAGCACCACCAGGCCAACGATCGCTAGGACGGTTCCGATGCCATGGGTCAGGCTGTTGGCCCATTCTTCTAGGGCGCTGTAGCGCGGCAGTAGTTCAGTCATGGTCAGGTCTCAAGTAAATAATATACAACTGTATATTTAATCAAGATGAATGCAACCTTTTTATTCTCTGGCAAATCAATCGCGCTTCGCTATACTGTATATCCATACAGCAAAAGGCATGCGCCATGAGTTTCCTCGCGTGAGCTTAGTAGACACCCTGACCGAACAGGGCCGGATCTGGACCGCGCGTGACGCACGGGAAACGACCGTCGCCGCCATAAGCAGCGGCTATGCCGAGCTGGATGCCCTGCTGCCGGGTCATGGCTGGCCCTTAGGGGCTGTGACCGAGATCCTCTACCCAGAGCTCGGCTGCGGCGAGTTGCGCCTGCTGCTGCCGGCCTTAGCCCGATCAAGCCAGCAGGACGAGCGCTGGCAGCTTTGGTTGAATGCGCCCTTGCCACCCTGTGTCCCCGCGCTACAGCATTGGGGTTTTAATACCCAGCGCCTATTGCTGGCCCATACCAGCCGGCCGGCCGATGTCTGCCACAGCTTGGAAAAAAGCCTTCAGAGTGGCGGCTGCCAAGCCGCTGTGGTCTGGTTGACGCAGCTCGACAAGGCCTTGATGCGGCGCATCCAGCTGGCCGCAGAAAGCGCTCGAGTGGCAGTCTTTATGCTCCGACCGAGCCACTTTCAAAATCAGCCCAGTGTCGCGTCGTTGCGCCTGGCCATTAACGCCGAGGGCCGGATTAATATCATCAAACGTCGAGCCGGCTGGCCGGTCAGCGATCTGCAGATCAGCCTGCCGCTCAATCGGGTCGGTCGCTAACATGCTCTGGCTGCATATTCACTTTCCGCGCCTAGCCCTAGAAGCTCAGTTTATGGCCGACCCGCGACCGTTGCCGCAACTGCTGCTGATTCCCGGTCAGCACACCATCGTGCAATGCAATGCTGCCGCCATCAGCCAGGGTGTGCGGGTCGGCATGAATAAGAAGACCGCCTTCTGCTTGCTCGCCGACTGCGCCATCGCCGACTACGACAGCCATATGGAAGGGGAGTCACTCAACCAACTGGCCCTGCTCTGTTACCACCAGGCGGCGCAAATCAGCCTATTGCCACCTCAGGGCTTACTGCTCGAAGTCGGTTCCATGCTGCCGCTCTTTGCCGGCCTAGATGCCTATTGGCACGACTTGTCTAAGCGCCTCGACGGCAGCGGCTTCGAATACCGTATGTCGACCGGCCACACGCCCTCGGCGGCGCGTATTCTCGCCGAGGCCGGACTTGGCCTGTGCAGCGACGACATCGAGGTTCTGCAACAAAACCTGCTCCAGCTGACGGTGGCACAGCTCGGCTTGCCGGCGCCATTGGTCGATAAACTGCAAGCCATGGGCATTCGCCAATACGGTCAGCTCAAAAACACGCCGCGCAAGGAGCTTGGTTATCGCTTTGGCATGGACCTGGTTGAACGCCTGCAGCGCTTAGAAACCGACAACCGACCGCCGGTCGGTTTTAAGCTGCCCGAGCGTTTTGCGCAGGTGATGCATCTCAACTATGACGCCGAGCAGGCGCGCGGTCTGCTGTTTCCGTTGCGCCGCGCGTTGTTAAACCTTGAAGCCTATCTGCTCTCGCGCCAGCGGGTGTGTGAAAAGTTACTGATTAGGTTGGCGCACCGTGACGGCCGCAGGAGTCTGTTAACGATACCCTCGGTGCGCGGTTGTTACCGGCAAAGCGACTGGCTAGCCTTACTGCAGCTGCAGCTTGATCAGACCCAGCTGATCGATCCGGTGGTCAGCCTAACCCTGCGCGCCAAGGGCTTTTTACCCATGCAGGCGGAAAACGCCGATCTGGTTGGCGATCGCTATCTGCAGGGCGATGCCGATCGGATGCATGCTCTGTTATTGGCCCGACTCGGCGAAGACCGGGTTCAGACCCTAAAGGCCGAAGCCGACCCTCGCCCGGAGGTGGCCAGTCAGCTGCAAAATTCCCACAGCACGCGCAGCGCACAGTTTATGCGCCAGTGGCCAAGCCTACTGTTGCCCGAACCGCAGGCCATTCGGGTCCAGGAATACCAGCTGATCAGCGGTCCGGAGCGCATCGAAGGGGGCTGGTGGGATAATGGCCGGGTTCGACGCGACTACTACATTGGCCAACAGGGCCAGCAGCGCGTCTGGCTGTTTCGGCGCGACGATGGCGCGTGGTTTTTACACGGTCTGTTTGCTTGACGCCTGTCACGCAGTGCCCAAAGCCGGGCCTGACAGGCTGGTCGTCAGCGCCCAGACAGGCTATATTGCCCGGCACATCGACCCCAGGAGCCCATTGAAAATGCAGGACGCGACGCAAATTCTGAATCAGGTATTTGGCTATACCGCCTTTCGCCCACCCCAGGGGGAGGTCATCGAGACGCTGCTCGGCGGCGGCGATGCCTTTGTGTTGATGCCCACCGGCGGTGGCAAGTCGCTCTGTTTTCAAATTCCGGCGCTGGCACGACCGGGCATCGGCATCGTTATTTCGCCACTCATTGCGCTGATGCAAGACCAGGTCGATGCCCTGTGCCAATCCGGCGTACGCGCCGCCTGCCTGAACTCGACCATGCCGACGGGCCATAACGCCGAGATTGAGCGTCGCGCCGTGGCCGGCGATATCGATATTCTCTATATAGCGCCAGAACGACTGACCCAGGCGCAAACCCTAACGTGGCTGGCCCAGCTGCAGATCTCACTGTTCGCCATCGATGAGGCCCATTGCGTGTCGCAATGGGGCCATGATTTCCGTTCCGACTATCTCAAGCTCAGCTTGCTGCACGAGCGTTTCCCGACCATTCCGCGCATCGCCCTGACCGCCACCGCCGATGAACGCACCCGGGCCGAAATTATCGAGCGCCTGCAACTGGGCAATGCGCGCACCTTTATTAGCAGTTTCGACCGACCCAATATCGATTATCGGATCAGCCAAAAGCTCAAACCCAAGGATCAACTGCTCGACTTTATTCGCCAAGAGCATGCCGAGCATGCCGGCATCGTCTATTGTCTGTCGCGCAAAAAGGTTGAAGCCACCGCGCTCTGGTTGCAGCAGCAAGGCTTTAATGCCCTGCCCTACCATGCCGGCCTAGATGCGACAGTGCGGCAAACAAATCAACGCCGTTTTCTCACCGAAGAGGCGGTGATTATCGTCGCCACCATCGCCTTTGGCATGGGCATCGACAAACCCGATGTGCGCTTTGTCGCCCACCTGGATCTGCCCAAGAGTGTCGAAGCCTATTATCAGGAAACCGGCCGAGCCGGACGTGACGGTCAGGCCGCCACCGCCTGGATGGTCTATGGCCTTGAGGATGTGATTAAGCTTAAGCAGATGATGGCCGGCTCGGACGGCGATGAACAGTTTAAACGCCTGGAGCAGCAGAAATTGAACGCCATGCTCGGCTTGGCCGAAATCACCAGCTGCCGACGCCAGGTGCTGTTGCGCTACTTTGGTGACCGACTGCCCGAGCCCTGTGGCAACTGCGACAACTGCCTCAGCCCGGTAGCAACCTGGGATGGCACCGACGCCAGTCGCAAAGCGCTCAGTTGTGTCTTTCGCACCGGTCAGCGCTTTGGTGTGGGCCATCTGATCGATGTGCTGCGCGGTAAAAATACCGACAAAGTGCGCCAGTTTCGCCACGATCAGGTCTCGACCTTTGCCATCGGCCAGGATCTCAGCGACACCCAATGGCGGTCGGTGTATCGTCAATTGGTGGCGCGCGGTTTGATCAATGTCTTGGATGAATACGGCCAGCTGCAATTGGCTGAACCCAGTCGCGCCCTACTCAAGGGTGAGAGTCGGATCGAGTTGCGCCTCGACAAGGCGCCAAGCAAAACCACCCGACCCGGTAAGTCACGCACCAGCGTCGACATTCCGGCCGCCGACAGCGCCCTCTGGGATGCCCTTAGAGCGTGCCGATCGGCCATCGCTAAGGCACAGAAGGTACCGCCCTATGTGATTTTTCACGATGCCACCCTGCAACAGATGCTCAGCGTCCGGCCTCAGTCACTGGCGGCACTGGGCAGCATCGCCGGCATTGGTGACAAGAAACGCGAACAGTATGGCGCGGCGTTTCTTGCGGTTCTGGCCGACTTTGCGGCCTAGCCCTAGGCCGCAGGCATCAATAACGCCGCTGAGCTTCCAACACCAGGCCCTTACCGACGCTGTTGAAGAGATCCCCGCTGACCCAGTTGGCGTCCGGAAATTGGCTTTGAATTAACGCCCGAACCGAGGGTAAGGCGGTCGAACCGCCGGTGGTAAAGATGGTATTGATAGCACCCTTGCCGATACCGGCCTGCGCCAGGGTTTCCGCTACGGCGGCAAAGACTCGGTCGACATCGGACTGAATAGCCGCATCGAGCCGGGCCCGGTTGACCGGATGGCCCAGGACGTCGCCAGAGCCTGAGTCGCGGTTTAAAAAACTCAAATCGATTTGTGTTTCCTGCCGATCGGCCAGATCGATCTTGGCCTGTTCCACCTGCCCGGCCAAGCGATGCCCATCCTTCTGTTTGAGCAACTGAATCAGCCGTGCGATGGCGTCCGGTTGCGCCATATTCAGGCGCAAGTCGGCCAGATCGCGCAACACCTTGGGGTCGTAGAGAGAGTGGATGCGATGCCAGGTACCCAGATCGACATAATAGTGAATCGGCATGGCCAGATTGGGTTTGTCCTTGTAGGGCACGCCTAAGCCAAAGTGTGGCATCACCGTTGCCAAGCTCAAGTGGCGATCGAAGTCGGTGCCGCCTATATGGATGCCGTGATTGGCCAGTAAATCGGCCTGTCGATCGGTCTTCTCGCGGTTGGCCTTAGACAGCTTGATCAGGGTAAAGTCAGAGGTACCGCCGCCTATATCGATAATCAAGGCAATCTCTTCCCGATCCACGGTCTGTTCGTAGTCGTAAGCGGCGGCTATGGGTTCAAACTGAAAGGAAATGTTTTTGAAGCCAACCGCCCGGGCGATCTCGCTCAGCCGGGCTTCCGCAGCGGCATCGAGATCGGGATGGTGATCGTTAAAGTGCACCGGCCGGCCCAAGACCACCGACTCCAGCGCCTGATTGGAAAACTGTTCGGCGCGCTGTTTCAGGCTTTGCATAAAGAAGCCGATGATGTCATTAAAGGTATAGAGCTTGTTTTTAATCTGGGTGCCATCGTCCATTTGACGAGAGCCGAGGATGCTTTTCATCGAGCGCATCAGCCGACCAAAATCACCGCGCGTATAGTCCTCAATGGCATGACGACCAAAACTGATGTTATCGCCTTCGAAATCAAAAAACAGTGCGCTCGGCAGGGTCGTCTCCAGCGCACCGGTGCGCGGATGTTTTTCCAGCGGCACCATGGTTGCACGCTGATCAATTACCACACCCACGGTCGAGTTTGAGGTACCAAAATCCAAACCACATAGCGACATAGGTCACGCTCACAGCAATAAAACGGCCGCGGATTTTAGACGTTCTGACCGGCCTTGCCAACCCTACTTTGGCCCGGCGTGTTAAAACACCACCAGCACCGCGCTCATGGCCAGGCAATAGAGCAGCAGCAACTGAGCCGTTTGAGCCAATTGCAGATTCAAGTCAGCACCTTGGCGAACGCGGATCGCGCCCACCAACCGGCGCAAGAAGGGCGCCATCATCAAGACCGGAATCAATGACACCAGACCCAAGGGGAAGCTGATCACCAGATGGCCGATCACCGCTGTGATCAGCAGGCCAATATAGAGCTGACGCGCCCGATAATCCCCCAGCAGCACGGCCAGCGTGCGTTTGTTGGCTGGGCCGTCGGTGGCGATATCGCGGATATTATTGACCAACATAATGGCCGCACTGATCAAGCCGGCAACGGTGCCATAGCCCATTACCACAGGATTGATCTGCAAGGTATGCACATAATAGCTGCCGCCGACGGCCAACCAGCCAAAAAACAGCAGCACCGTCACCTCGCCCAAGGCGTGCGAGGCCAGAGGCCAGGGACCGCCGCTATAGGCAAATACCGCCAATAGAGCGGCCAGACCAAAGGTAAGCAAGCCCCAGCTGCTCAGCGCGACTAACCAGAGGCCGCTGGCGATGGCCAGCGCACTGACCAGGCCCAAGCCCAGCAGCAGTTGAAAGGGCGACATCAGCCCGGCCTGGGTGACCCGAGTCGGGCCCTTACGCAAGGCGGTGTCGACCCCGGAGCGGCCATCGAACCAGTCGTTGGCGAGATTGACGGCAATCTGCAGACAGAGGGCACAGATCAGCGCCAACCATAGGTTCAACGGCTGTAATAGGCCATCGTGATAGGCCAGGGCCGAGCCCAGCAGGATGGGGCTGACCGAGGCGGCCAGCGTTTTAGGACGAATGGCCAGTAGCCAGGGCTTTAGCATGGTCAAAAACTTTTCCGGAAGACGATAGGGAGGGCCCTCAATAGGGTGACCTGGCTAGCCTAGAGGATGCCATAGATCCGAGACAGGTCAAATGATTCTCTGGGCCCCTGACCTAAGGCTAGCACTAAGATCCAGGGCCAATCGATCCGAGCAGCATAGGACCTCGGATACAAATCGCTGCACAATAGCTTGGTTGGGGACTGTCGCATCGGGGTGAAAATCTGATACTGTATGGATAACCAGTATTTATTCTGAGCCGCCATGTCGACACCCGATCCCGAATTTGCAGAATTGCATTGCCTGAGCAACTTTAGTTTCCTACGTGCCGCGGCGCACCCACAGGAGCTGATCAGCCGAGCCGCCGAACTGGGCTACCGCGCCTTGGCAATTACCGACGAATGTTCGCTGGCCGGCGTCGTGCGCGCCTGGCGCAGCGTGCAGCAAAATGCGCTCCAGATTAAACTGATCATCGGCTCTGAGTTTTATGTCGAGGGCCATAACCTGGTCTTGCTGGCCAAAAACCAACGCGGTTACCAACAGCTGTGTCAGTTGATTACCCGCGCTCGGCGGCGCAGCGACAAGGGCGCCTATCTGCTTTACTTGAAGGACTTTAACCAGCAGAGCACATCCGACTGTATCCTGCTCTATGCCCTGCCCCGCCACGGTGATGTCCAGTCGACTCTGATGCATCTGCAACAACACTATGCCGAGCGCCTCTGGCTGCTAGCGGAAAATCTACTCGCCAATGGTGACGCCGAATATATAGCCCGTGTAGTGGAGACCGCCCGCGCTGCCGCCCTGCCCATTGTTGCCAGCAGTCATGCCCTAATGCACCGCCCCAGCCGCAAGCCGTTGCACGATTGCCTGACCGCGATCCGCGCCAATCAAGCCATCGAGTCGGTGCGCCAGCTGTTAAAACCCAATGCCGAGAACCATTTGCGCGCGCGCAAAAAACTCGCCTCTATCTACCCATCGGAGTGGTTGGCCGCCAGCCTGGAGATCGCCGAGCAGTGCCACTTCGATTTGCGCAGCATCCGCTACAACTACCCGAAAGACACCCTGCCCGGCCAATATACGGCGGTCGAATATTTGCGCTTACTGGTCAACCAAGGCGTGCAGAAACGCTTCGGTCAGCAGGCCGGACCGGAAATTCTCGCGGTAATTGACAAGGAGCTCGGTCTGATCCGGCTGAAAAATTACGAGCACTATTTTTTAACCGTTTACGACATAGTGCGTTTTGCCAAGGGGCGCGGCATTCTCTGTCAGGGGCGGGGCTCGGCGGCTAATTCGATCGTCTGCTATGTCTTGGGCATCACCGAGGTCAACCCGCAGGAGGCCTCGTTGCTGTTCGAACGCTTTATCTCTGAAAGCCGGAATGATCCGCCCGACATAGATGTCGACTTTGAACACGAACGGCGCGAAGAGGTCATCCAATACATCTACCAACGCTATGGCCGAAAGCGCGCCGCACTCGCCGCCACGGTAATCACTTACCGACGCAAAAGTGCCCTGCGCGATGTTGCCAAGGCACTGGGCATAAATATTGAGCAGCTCGAGCAGAAGATCGCCAATTACGGCTGGCGTTATCGGGCCAGCAACTGGATCGATGAGATCGTCAACGACGGGCTCGGGTTAGCCCAGCATCAAATTGAAATCTTTAAACAGCTGCTCGATGAGATCAGCGGTTTTCCGCGCCATCTATCGCAGCATGTCGGCGGCTTTGTGATTACCGAGGGGAAC
>JBLHFL010000031.1:0-12819 GCA_047618105.1 Granulosicoccus sp. | reverse complement strand
TCGAGCCCTTCGCCAACGCGCTCGATATTGCCCAGACCAAACGCAGCCAACTCCAGGCCAGCCAGGAAAATCTCCCGCTGCGGTCCCAGTACCGCAGCCAACTCTATTTGGTGCGGGATCAAGGCCTTGAATTTGCCGGTGTTGCGGCGCAAATATCCGATCCGGTAGCGGGTTCACCGGCCGACCTCATTCGCCTAGCCGCTGGTGGCAGTGGCACCCGCAACCATATGCGCATCGGTGCGGCCGGTTTTTCCACCGGCATGGCCTCGTCGATGCAGGTTGGCTTTGGCGGTTTTGATACCCATGGCGATCACGACAACAGTCATTATCCGCGCATCCGCACCGTACTGAGCGATTTGCACTATCTGTTTCAAGCGCTCGAGGTCTATGGCGTGCTGCAGCAAACAACAGTGGTCGTGGGGTCGGATTTTGGTCGTACGCCCTGGTATAACGACGGCGACGGTAAGGATCATTGGGCCGTGACCAGCTATATGCTGCTCGGCAATGGCGTTGCCGGTGGCACGGCGGTCAATGCCACCAATGGTCTGATCGAGGCGTTAAACGTCGATCCGGTAAGCATGACGCCGGTGGCCAGTGGCGGCGTTAAGATGACCGCCACCCATTTGCATGCCGAAATGCGCAAACTCGCGCAGATCGATAGCCATCCTTTCGCCTTACGCTTTCCGCTCCAGGCTGAAGAAATCCCGATCTTCGGCTAGAGCTTGGCTAAACTTTAAGGGCCGGTGCCACCTCTCTTTTGGGTTGAGGCGGCCTATGCAAATCGGGCGCGAGGCGAGGGGTCTAACTTGCCAAAATGTTTAATAGATTAGAAGTGAACCCTATGATTATGAAAAGCGCAGTTTTAGTGTTGAGTTTGCTGATCTTGAGCGGTTGCAGCACCGTCAGTCCTTGGCAACGGGGCACCCTGGCAAAACCTGAAATGCGGTGGTCGCCCGATGTGCTTGAGAGCACCCTAGACGGCCATATCTATTTTGCCAAAGAAGCCTCGTCCGGCGGCGGTTCTGCCGCGGGCGGCGGCTGTGGATGTAATTAACGCAGGATTGCCCATGAACCAGAAGCTAAAGTTATTGGCCCAGAGTGCCTTCGCCATTCCCGGCATGATTGCGACAGCCCATGCGGCCGGGCCGGCGGCCACGGAAGCCTCCTATCGTTATTCATATTACAGCGAAGATGATAGCCCCGCGGCTCGCGATGATTCCGGTGGCGCCCAGGATCGTTACAAAATTCAGGTACATCAGTTCCATCTGCTCATGCCGCTGACCGATAAACTTGCAGTGACCGTCGAAGGCAGCTACGAGACCATGGCCGGTGCATCGCCGGTATACACCTATGTCCCGGCCGGAGAAGACACGGTCTACACGCATTTTTCCGGCGCCTCTCAGGAGCAGCGCTACGACCTAAACGTGAGTGGCCGAGTTTATGGTTCGACCTCGGATCTGGGCGTCGGCGCCTATGTGTCGGTTGAGCGGGATTATCTGGCCGTGAGTGGCTCAGTTGATGGCAGTATTGCCTTGAACGATCAGATGACAACGGTCAGCGGTGGGGTCAGCGGCGGTTATGATCTGATTGAGCCGACCTCCGCCTATGAAGCCGGGTCCACGGCTCAAGCGGCCAATGAACCGGCACGCTTTGGCGCCAGCGGCCAGAGCAAGTGGCAGGTGTCGGTATTCGAGGGCGTGGGCCAGATTATCGATATGAACACCGTTGTACAGGCCAACCTGGCCTTTACCTATAAGAACGGCTACCTATCCGACCCCTACAGAGACTGTCCGCACGCCGAAAACGTACCCTGTGATATTCGCCCTTCGACCCGTGCGATCGGCATCCTGGGCCTGGGCCTGCGCAAATTCCTGCCCAGTCTCAATGGTGCGCTGCACGCCGATTACCGACTCTTTGTCGATACCTGGGACGTTGCCTCCCATACCGTTGACGTCGATTATTATCAGAACTGGGCACCTAACTGGCGCTTTTTTACGGCGAACGATATTAAATTTCAATTGAGCCCAGGCATACGCTATTACCTGCAAAGCAGTGGTTACTTTTATGAGGTGCCAGATCTCAACGACAGTATTGGCGGCCAAGTCTATAACACCGATACCAGCCGCTATTACTCCAGCGATCCCCGTTTGGCGCAATACGGAGCCATCGCCTTAAAAACTCGCCTGCGCGTCGATTTTCGCCAGTTTAGTTGGGTCGGTGCGCTGGAACGCTATGTCGCCAATCCGGAATTTGGCTTTAACTCGAGCGAGATCCCCGGCTTACCCACCTTCTGGCGCTTCACCACAGGACTGGATTACCGCTTCTAATGACGCCGGTATTGCTAAAACGGCGCTTTAAGGCCATGGGCGGGCCGTGCGAATTGAACCTATGGCTCGATCCGGGAGAGCCGGTGGCCAATCAAGCCCTGTTCGGCCAGCTGCAATCCGAACTTGGCCGTTTGGAAGCCAAGTACAGCCGTTTTCAATCGCACAGCCTGCTGTCCCAAATCAACCGCGGCGAATGGAATAACCAGCCCCTCGACGCTGAAACCTGTGGTCTCCTCAACTACATCGATCACTGCTTTGACCTGAGTTGTAAACTTTTTGACCCTACTGTCGG
This sequence comes from Granulosicoccus sp., assembly GCA_047618105.1. Classification (GTDB taxonomy): domain Bacteria; phylum Pseudomonadota; class Gammaproteobacteria; order Pseudomonadales; family Natronospirillaceae; genus Reinekea. The sequence goes on along the minus strand of JBLHFL010000031.1, from coordinate 10,200 downwards.
CATTTTGCGGCGAGTGTGGGACTATAGCCGGGCGCAATTGCCTGACCCGGCGGCACTAGCCCGCTTATTGCCGTTGATCGGTTGGCCGAAGTTGGCGTGGACCGGCCACCATTTACATCTGTTGCCGGGCATGGAACTTGATTTTGGCGGTGTGGTAAAAGAGTTTGCCGTCGATCGGTTGGTGGTAATACTCAAACAACAGGGCGTCTCTGGCCTGGTGAATTTAGCGGGCGATATCGGTACCAGTGCTCTGCAGCCCGGCGACCGACCTTGGCAGGTTGCCATGCGCCATCCGCGCCACACCCAGACCGCCCTGGCCACGCTCGATTTGGCGATCGGCGGCTTGGCCGGCAGCGGCGACTATGAGCGCTTTATCACGGTTGCGGGGCGACGTTATAGCCATTTGTTGCGGCCTGATACCGGTTTTCCGCCGGTTGATGGCTTGGCAGCTATCACGGTGTTAGCCGACAGTTGCTTAATGGCGGGCAGCGTTGCAACCATTGCGATGTTGGCCGGTCCTACCCTGGCCGAGCAAACCGTGCAGGCATGGCTTGATGAGATAAACATACCCTATTTGGCGGTCGATCAGACGCTGAATGTCTTTGGTTCTATTAAGGTGAACGGTTAATGAAAAGACTTGGACTGGTGTTGCTGTTTTTTGTTATGAACAGCGTTTGGGCAGGAGATTTTTTAGCCGTCGATGACGCGTTTAGTGTGTCGGTGGTCGGGGATGGCACAGAGCTGGTCGTGCATGTTGATATTGCGGATGGCTATTATCTCTATCAGGATCGCTATAACCTAATTCCTCAGGATGGCGCTGCGCTGTCCGACGGCCTATTCAGTGATAATGCCAAGGTTAAATACGATCCCAACTTTGATGAAGACATGACGGTTTTCTATCATAGCTTAGACGTTCGCCATCAAATCTTATCGGATCAAGGGCATATTCTGTTGGTCTATCAGGGCTGTGCCGATGCCGGTCTGTGTTATCCACCGCAGAAGCGGCTCTTTTCGCTCAGCGGCGAACCGATAACGGTCGCACGCTCCGTGCCGTCCTTAGACTTGGATGTCGGCTCCGGTGATGCGGTCGAGCTATCGAGCCCGGTCAATACAGCCAAAACCTCAAGCAGCGTGCCCTTGTCTGGCCTAACGGTGCTCAGCGCGCTGATCTTTGCGTTGATCGGCGGGCTCATTCTCAATTTAATGCCCTGTGTGTTTCCGGTCCTGTCCTTAAAGGCCATGCATATGGCGCAATTTGGCCAGAATTCTGCCCACACGCGCAACCATGGTCTGGCTTACACCGCCGGGGTGGTGATCAGCTTTGTCGCGGTTGCGGGTCTGTTGCTGTTGATTCGGTATTTTGGTGAATGGGTCGGCTGGGGTTTTCAGCTGCAGTCGCCGTTTTTCGTCGCCTTCTTAGTGTTGTTGTTCTTTGGCATGGCCTTGACCATGACCGGCTATATTGAAGTTGGCCAGAATCTAATGGGCGTAGGGCAGGGGCTAACCGAAAAATCGGGCCTGACCGGCTCGTTTTTTACCGGGGTATTGGCCACCGTGGTCGCCACCCCCTGTACGGCACCCTTTATGGGCTCGGCCATTGGCTTTGCTTTGCTGCAGCCGGCCTATGTCAGCTTATTGATCTTTGCGGCCATGGGCCTGGGTTTGGCGTTGCCAATTCTAGCGATCAGCTATGTGCCCGCCCTAGTTAAGAGGATGCCCAAACCCGGTGCTTGGATGGATCAGTTCCGCCAGCTGATGGCATTCCCGCTCTATGCCACCGCGCTCTGGCTGCTGTGGGTGCTGGTTGAATTGCAGGGCTCGAACGCCCTATTGAAGGTGGGCCTGGGCTTGATTTTGTTTAGTTTGGCGATTTGGCCTGCTTTAACCGTGTCACCGGGCCAAGCGCGGGGCAAGATCTGGTTCAAGCGTCTGACCCGTCTGCTGTTACTGGTAACCGCGCTGTCGATGATCCTCGATCAGCGCCGCTCGGTCGATATATGGCAGGACTATTCTGCCGCTCTGGTTAGTCAATCCTTGGCCGAGGGTAAGAGTGTGTTTGTCGATGTGACCGCGGCCTGGTGCATTACCTGTAAAGCCAATGAGCGCTTGGCGCTGTCGGGTAAGCGCTTTGAACGCTTGGTCCGTGACAACGATATAGTCTTGATTCGAGCCGACTGGACCAGTCCATCACCAGCGGTCGATGCACTGATTGCCAGTTTTAATCGAGATGGCGTGCCGCTCTATGCCTTCTATTCCCAGGGTGATCCGGTACCGGAGATCTTGCCGCAATTGTTAACCTATGGTCTGGTCGAGGAATTGTTTTCATCGGCAGCGCTTAACTAGCCTTAATCGCCTGATATGTGCGGGCCCCGGGCCCGCACATAGCCCCCCCTCCGTAGTCTTGAACACACCGCTTCGGCCTAATCAATTAACCTAATTGAGCTAGATTTGAACAACCGCTGACCCGACAGCAGGGGTGGGTCGGTTTTGCCCCAATCTTAAGTTACACTGTACCTCTGGCCGGTAGGGTGGCAGGTTTTTTAACTATAGTGCCGTACTGTTTGACCGCAATTCCGGTCCAACTTTTATCAAATTAGGGTTTTTATTTTGGATCGACTTTACACACCGGCCATTCTGGATATTGAAGCATCGGGTTTTGGCAAAGGCAGTTACCCCATTGAAATTGGTGTCGCCGCCGAGACGGGCGAGGTTCATTCCTGGTTGGTGTTACCGCAACCGGCCTGGACCCATTGGCGTGAAGAGGCGGCCAGTCTGCATCTGATTTCGCGGGAAGAATTGCTCTCAGACGGGGTCGCACCGATCATCATTGCGAACGAATTGAACGCGCTCTTTGAAGGCCAAACCCTTTATAGTGACGGCTGGGGCTTTGATTCGGGCTGGTTGAGTCTGTTGTTCTATGTCGCGCGAAAAACCATGCTCTTTCGCTTGGACACCCTGCCCAAAATAATGTCCGATGATCAGTTGGCGCAATGGGATGAAACCAAAGCGCAACTGCGCCAGAGCAACGAATGGGTGCATCATCGGGCGGGTATAGATGCGCGTCTACTGCAGTTGACCTACAAAAAAACTGCCATTGATGAGCAATTGCGCAAGGCCTGAAGGCCCAAGCTGGGACTTAAATAGCCGCATAAGTTGAGTGCTAAGTGTTATCCAATAGTCCCAATCGAATAGGCAGTCGATTAAAAAATGATTGTCAGATACTACCTTGAAGGGTCGCAAACATGTCTATCCAAAACCAAATTGAACAAAAACTAGCCGCCTTCGCACCGACCTTTGTCACCGTGGAGAATGAGAGTCACAAGCACTCGGTACCGGCCAACAGCGAAACCCATTTTAAGGTGGTCCTGGTTAGCGAGCAATTCGCATCGATCCGCCGGGTTGCGCGGCATCAACAGGTCTACCAGGCGCTCAGTGCCGAGTTGGCAGGGCCAGTGCATGCCCTGGCCTTGCATCTTTATACGGCCACAGAATGGGCCGGCCAAGCGCCGGCATCACCCGATTGTCTAGGTGGTGGTCGCTGAAACCCTAAGACGGGGCGTGGAATAGCAGATAAATATCGGTTAACAGTTCAGGGATATCGTTGAACATCTGAGTCAGTAACTCAGGTTGGCTATAGAGTTTCTGGAAATCCGGTTCGTCCACAAAGAAGCCCGAAGCGGTTTCAATGGGCAGCAGCAACATCGCTAACTGCTCCTCTTCCTCATGTTGCCAAGCTTCGGGTCGTTCAAAGACCACCTCCATAAAGCCCTGACACCAGGCCTCCATGTCCGAATCTTCATAATCCAGGGTCGGTTCAAAGGTCACCGATAGATTGGCGTCCGAATAGAGCTCATCACCTATCTGTTTGTAGAGATCACTGCAGCCCTGGGCAAAGGCCTGTGCCTCGGTCTCCGGTAAATCGGTTAGCGGCTGATCAATGGCCGATTGCAACCATTCATCGGAGAGCGGTTCACTGCACAGAAATAGGGCGGTTAGAAAGCCATGTAGGCCGTGGAAGTCGAAACAATCTTCCGAACGTTGCTCTGAATCGAGCCAATCGGCTATTTGATCTATATCTAAGGGAGTCATAGGTTCATTCAAACTGGAAAAAAACACAGTATATCGTTAAATTAGACCGTTGCCGAAATTCATTCTGCAAACAGACTGTTAATCGATCGCGGCGCTCGTTACAATCGCGCTCTATTTTTTGTCTCCTTGGCACAGCGGATAGCGCGGCTCCCTCCTAAGGAGCAGGTCAGAGGTTCGAATCCTCTAGGGGACACCATTTCTATAGACTGTTGGGTCGTGTCTTAGCGGCTCACTTTGAGAGGTTATATGTCCGGTACTTTGGCGATCATCGGTGGCACGGGTTTAACAGAACTGCCCGGCCTAACCATTTCTGCGGCGCATGACATTCAGACTCCTTTTGGCGTGCCCTCAGCACCGGTATTGGAAGGCGAGCTGAATGGCTTACGGGTGCTGTTTATCGCGCGACACGGGCACCCGCACAAAATACCGCCACATCAAGTGAATTATCGCGCCAATTTGTGGGCTCTACAGAAGCTTTACGCCAGTGATGTTATTGCCGTGAACGCGGTCGGTGGGATCTCGAAAAACATGAAGCCGGGAACCCTGATAACACCGGCGCAGATCATCGACTACAGCTTTGGGCGCGAATCGACCATTTTTGATGGCGAATTTGCGCCACTATCTCATATTGACTTCAGTTTTCCCTACACCGAAAGATTGCGTGCCGAGTTAGTCCGATCGGCAGCCAAGGTCGACCAAAAGGTGATTAATGGCGGCGTCTATGGGGTGTCGCAAGGCCCTCGGCTGGAAACGGCCGCGGAAATCTTCCGTATGGAGCGAGATGGCTGCGATATAGTAGGCATGACCGGCATGCCCGAAGCTTGTTTGGCGCGTGAACTGAAACTCAACTTTGCCAGCCTAGGGTTAGTAGTCAATTCGGCAGCGGGCAAGGGTGCCAGCGCCATCACGCTCAAAGACATTGATGATAACTTGTCTGCCGGGATGCAGCGGGTGCGACTTATCCTCAGTCAGTTGGTGGTCGATTTCTATCAGAGCTAGGCCAACCTAGATTGAAAAAAAGCAGCCTTGGCTGCTTTTTTTTGGTTTCAATTGCGCGGCCAGGCTTGGCCCCGTCGTTATTGGCTGTCGATCGGCGTGATCAGGATCAACAGGCCGAATTCTGGATTATCAAGATAATGAATTTCCTTGCTGCGCATGCGGCGGTTTTCAATCAGTTGGACATCCCGCACGGAGATGAAAAATTGACCGGCCTCGCCATTGGCTTGGCCAGCGGGCAATAGGTCCGCAGTGACCAGAGGCATTCCGGTCAGGCCGCTGATCACTTGGCCGGTGCCATCGCCGCTTTCGACCAGATCGAATGGATCGGTACTTTCTTGGTAGTCGATCAGGTGTAGGTCGGTGCTCAGGTGCAGGTAGCGCTCGACATAGAGGGTAATGTAGCCTTGTAACTCGAATTGGCGGCCAAAGCGCTTTCCGCCATCGATACGGATGGGAATCACCTCATCACGACCGGGCACCGGTTCATTCCAGGCTTCATGGAAAAGTATTTGGTAACGCGAATCGCGTGCAAGCGTGTTACGCGCGCCGAGTAGCTGCTGTTCGGGCTCCGTAAGGGCCGTAAAAGAAGCCAAGCCGGCAACCTCAACGGGCTCGTCTAGGTTAATAATCGCGTTGGCGGGAGTGCCCTCGGCTAAGTCGAGCTCGTCGACGCTATCGGTGAGTGCGTCGGACAAGACCTCCAGTTCAATAAATGCCGGCGGGTGCTGAATATCGGCATAAACGGGCCACAGTTCCGGGTTGTCGGTGTCGATAGGCGGGTTCTTGAAAATCAGCACCTCGACCTGAAACCAACGCTCCGGCTCGGCGCTTACTGGTCCGTCCTCAGCGAAACTAAAGGGAAGTGTAAAAAATACAAACAGGGCAATACTTAGGGAAAACTTCATCAAACGTCTCGTAACACTCATTGGGTAATTTTAGCCAAAATCTGCTCTATAGTGGCAAATCGCTGATCGGCTGTCTCGGTTTCGATTGTAAATTTCAATTGGGTGCCCTTGGCCAGGGTATAGCGATGGGGCTCGGCCTGGACCAATTGCACGATCTTGATCGGATCGACAACTGTTTTGCGACCAAAGTCGATCGTGCCGAAACGATTGTTCATATCCACTCGATCGATTCCGAAGGTTTCCAATGAAATGCGCAGTACCGTCTGCTGGCAGAGGTTTTTCACCTGGTCGGGCAAGAGGCCAAAGCGATCGATCATTTCAACCTGGAGCTCACGCATATCGGCGGAGTTTTTAACACTGGCGATGCGCTTGTACATCGACAACCGAGAATTGATGTCGAAGATATAAGCCTCTGGAATGAGCGCCGGGATGCGTAAGTTGACCTCCGGTCCCTGTTTGTCGATATCGTCCAGAGACAGATGTTCGCCCTTCTTCAGAGCTGTGACCGCCTTATTGAGCAGTTCCAGATAGAGTGAGAAGCCGATGCCTTCGATGTGACCACTTTGTTCCTCACCGAGCAATTCACCGGCGCCGCGAATCTCCAAATCGTGGGTGGCGAGCGTAAAGCCAGCACCGAGATGTTGCGACTCGGAAATCGCTTCGAGCCGTTTCTGGGCATCGCGCTTCAGGGCTTTCCAAGGCGGTGTCAGCAGATAAGCATAGGCCTGATGATGCGATCGGCCGACCCGGCCGCGTAGCTGATGCAGTTGGGCCAAACCAAACTTGTCGGCGCGCTCGATGATGATGGTGTTGGCACTGGGTACGTCGATGCCGGTTTCGATAATGGTGGTGCAGAGCAGGACATTGAATCGTTTATGATAGAAGTCGCTCATGATGCGTTCCAGCTGCCGTTCCGGCATCTGGCCGTGTGCCGCCACGATACGGGCCTCGGGCACCAGTTCTTGCAGGTACTGCGCCATCTTATCGATGGTGCTGACCTCATTGTGCAGCATATAGACCTGACCGCCACGCAAGATCTCGCGCAAGATCGCCTCCTTGACGAGGGCATCGTCTTTCTCGCGCACAAAGGTTTTCACCGATAGCCGCCGCGCCGGTGGTGTGGCGATGATGCTTAGGTCGCGCACCCCGGACATCGACATATTCATCGAGCGTGGGATCGGGGTAGCCGTTAGGGCCAAGATGTCGACATTGGCGCGCAGCGCCTTGATGGTTTCCTTTTGGCTAACCCCGAAGCGATGCTCCTCGTCGATAATCAATAGGCCCAGTTGCTTCAGCTTGATCGATTTCTGCAGCAGCTTGTGAGTGCCGATGACGATATCGACCTTGCCGTCGGCCAAGCCTTCGATAACCGACTTGGTTTGCTTAGAACTGTTGAATCGGCTCAAAACCTCGATGCGAAACGGCCAGTCGGCAAAGCGATCCTGAAAGTTTTCAAAATGCTGTTGTGCCAATAGGGTGGTCGGTACCAGGATAGCGACCTGCTTGCCATTGTTGGCGGCGACAAAGGCAGCGCGCATCGCCACTTCGGTTTTACCGAAGCCAACATCGCCGCACACCAGTCGGTCCATGGGTCGCGCCTGTTTCATGTCCTGTAGGACCATCTCGATGACCGTGGCCTGATCCTCGGTTTCTTCAAAGCCAAAACCGGCGGAAAACTGTTGATATTCGACGTCATCCAGGCTGAAACCAAAGCCGCTTTGGGCCGCACGGCGGGCGTATATTTCGAGCAATTCAACAGCGGTGTCGCGAATTTTCTCGGCCGCCTTGCGTTTGGTCTTCACCCAATGGTCATTGCCAAGGCGATGCAGCGGCGCAAAGTCGACATCGGCACCGGAATAACGGCTGATGAGATGCAAGCTGGCCACCGGAACATAGAGCTTAGCGGCCTGGGCATACTCCAGGGTTAAGAATTCCTGGACCTGGCCGTCCATTTCCAGCGTTTCAAGCCCGCGATAACGGCCGATACCGTGATCCAAATGCACTACTGGCGTACCCGGATGCAGCTCGGTTAGGCTTTTGATGATCTGTTCGTTATTGTCGGTCAGCGTCTTCTTGCGCCGCCGCCGTTGTGAGACGTACTCGCCGAACAGCTGCGCTTCGCTGATCAGGGTGATCTTTGGATCGACCAGGGTCAGGCCACTGGAAATCGGCGCAATGCTAATGCCGATCTTAATGTCGGGATCACCGAGAAAGGCGCTAATGGAATCGCAATCGGTAGGTCGGACCCGGATGCGGCCGAGCAACTCACGCAGGGCCTCGCGCCGACCGGCCGATTCGGCACAAAACAGCACGCGGTGTTCGGTTTCTTGCAGGAAACACTCGAGTTTATTCAAGGGCTCTTGCGCCCGATGGTCGATCGGATAGTTTTCCGGTGCCATAATGGCTTGATTGTAGCGGCCTTGCCTCTCTGCCAAGGCATCGCGAGCCAAGATCAGGCGTGGGAAATGCCCCAGATGGGCAAACAACTGTTCTTTCGGCAAAAACAGCTCGTTTGGCGTTAGGATGGGGTTGCGGACATCGTGCCGTCGGTTCTCATAGCGGCTTTCGATGTCTAGCCAATACCGTTCAAAGGTCCCGGTCAGGGTTGCGGAGCTGGCGATCAGCGTGCCCTCGGGCAGGTAATCGAACAGGGTTGAGGTTTCTTCATAAAATAACGGCAGGTAATATTCGATGCCGGGACTTGGGATGCCATTGCTGACATCCCGATAGATGGCGTTTTTGCTGAAGTCGGTATCGAATCGGGCGCGAAAATTCTGCCGAAACATATTGATCCCAGCCTCGCTCATCGGCACCTCACGGCCCGGCAATAACTGGATCTCATCAACCTTTTCGGCGGTGCGCTGGGTGTCCGGGTCAAACCAGCGAATCGACTCTATCTCATCATCAAACAATTCGATGCGGACCGGCAATTTGGAACCCATCGGGAAAACATCCAGCAACGAGCCCCGCACGGTGAATTCGCCATGTTCAAAAACGGTGTCGGAGGCACGATACCCGGACTTTTCGAGCTGACGACGCTGTTGGTCCAAATTGAGTGACTGGCCGACACGCCAAGCGAAACTGCCGCCTTGAATCGCCGAGTAGGGCGCCAGGCGGTGCACGGTATTGGCTGCGGTCGACAAGACGATGGCTTTGGGTCGACTGGCCAGTAGGTTTAAGACCCGCAAACGCTCTGAAATAATGTCTTCATGGGGTGAGAAATTGTCAAAGGGCAGGGTTTCCCAGTCTGGGAACGTCAAAATGTCCCAATCACGCTCATGATTATAGGCCTCCAGATCGGTGACCAGTGCCTCAAGCTCGGCAGGTGAATCAACAATACACAACAGCGTCTGTTGGTGTTGGGCCATGATCTCACCGAGGGCGAATGCAACGGCGCTGCCACTGAGATTGGCAACTTCGCGAATATCACCGGTTTTGGTCGGTAGCTGAAATGTTAAGTAAGTCATTTTAGGAGGCTTTTAGAGTCATCAGAACGAATCGAGGGCGAATCCTAGCCAAATTCTCCCCGCGGTGCGAGTTTTCTGCTGAATTTGCCAACATTCTTGCCGGCATCGTTCGAATAAACGACCTAAATAAGAGTAACTATGCCATAAATGACAGGTATCTAGGCATTTCACCTGTAGCGTTCTAAAGGCTGGGTCACTATACTGGGCTTCGAATTTTGGGGGGCTGTGCTGTGTTTTGCATCGAAGCAAAAGCAGATCGCCTGAAACAAATTTGACAGCAAAAGTTTCCGAGCAGTGCTCCACAGCGCTGATTGTCGGTGACCTCAGCAAGTCAGCGGATAAAATAATATGATAACCATCAAAAAAGGACTCAACCTGCCGATCTCGGGCGCACCGCGCCAGGAAATCTCGGAAGGTCGTTCAGTTAGTTCCGTGGCCCTAGTCGGCTATGACTATCACGGCATGAAACCAACGATGTTGGTCCGTGAAGGTGATTCGGTTAAGAAAGGCCAAGCCGTTTTTTCCGACAAGAAAAACCCAGGCGTGCTCTTTACCGCTCCGGCCTCCGGTGTCGTCGCGAAAATCAACCGCGGTGCCCGTCGGGTATTTCAATCGATCGTGATCGATGTTCAGGGTGATGAGCAGGTTGACTTTAAGCAATACAGCGCGTCTGAGCTGGTGGCCCTGCCGGTCGCCGATCTGGTCGCTCAGTTGGTTGAATCCGGTTTATGGACCGCGTT
>JBLHFL010000030.1:0-12834 GCA_047618105.1 Granulosicoccus sp. | reverse complement strand
AATACTGAATCACCGGGCTGCCGAGACCGCCGACGCCAATTACCGCGACATGACTGGCCAATAGGCGGGCCTGTCCGGCGACGTCGACGTCGGGCAAGAGTATGTTGCGGGCATAACGTAACAGCTGGTCATCGCTCAGGCTTATCATAGAGGCTCTTTACACCACCGTTCGGAACGAACCGACCGCCATAGGGTCGGCTGTTATGGGCTACAAAACTAAAAAACCCTTTGCGGATTGCTCGGCAAAGGGTTTGCTTAATCAATCAATAGTGCGGCAAAGGGCCAGCCCTTTAAGCGACCGGAGCCGACGATGCTTTGATCAAGGTCTCAAGTTCGCCGCTTTCCGACATTTCGGTCACTATATCGCACCCGCCAATTAATTCGCCCTTGACCCACAACTGAGGAAAGGTCGGCCAATTGGCAAATTTCGGCAATTCAGCTCGAATATCGGGATGCTGCAAAATGTCGATATAGGCAAATCGTTCGCCGCAAGACATGACCGCTTGCACCGTCTTAGCCGAAAAACCGCACATCGGCTGATTGGGATTGCCCTTCATATAGAGAAGCACTGCATTGCTACTAATTTGTTCTTTGATGTTTTCTAAGGTGTCGCTCATATAACCTACCAATTTAGTCAGATATCTCCAACCCATTGTACCGATTTAAAATCAGACCACCAGCCCTGCCCTAAACTGTTCTCGACAAATATGCCGCGAGTGGCTTCGCACGCGAAACACCCGCCACGTCGCCCGATTCTAAGGGCTACCGGGGTGTTGCAAATACTGCCGGCCAGTGTCGCCAAAATCGCAGCAAACCAGCATTGATGCGGTTCAAGACCCATGATAGCCTGTTCCTTTTACTGCTCATACTGGAGCCAGCCACGATGTCAGTCCGCCATTTTTTAACCCTGAATGATTTAAGCCAGAGCGAAGCACTGCAAATCATCGCACGCGCCTCTGAATTAAAGCAGATGCACAAAAACCGGACTGTCTATGAGCCGCTCAAAGGTCGGGTATTGGCGATGATTTTCGAAAAATCGTCAACTCGGACTCGAGTTTCATTTGAAGCCGGCATGAATCAACTGGGCGGCACGGCCATTTTCCTGTCGCCGCGCGACACCCAGTTGGGTCGGGGCGAACCGATTGAAGACAGCGCGCGCGTTCTGTCCGAAATGGTTGATGCCGTCATGGTGCGGACCTTTGAACATTCTAAGATCGCCACCTTTGCGCAATACAGTTCGGTGCCGGTGATCAATGCCTTGACTGACGACTACCATCCCTGTCAGTTGCTCGCCGATATGCAAGCCTATATAGAGGCACGAGGCTCTATTGCGGGCAAAACCGTAACCTGGATTGGCGACGGCAATAATATGTGCAACAGCTATATTAACGCGGCAATGTTATTTGATTTCAAGCTCAACATCGCATGCCCGGAGGGTTACGAGCCGATGGCGGCCTTGCTTGCCCAAGCCGGTGAGCGCGTCACCCTGTATCGCTCCGCCAGTGAGGCGTGCCGAGGTGCCCACTTGGTTACCACCGATGTTTGGGCCAGCATGGGCCAGGAAGAAGAAACCAAACTCAGACGCCAAGCCTTCGCCGATTATCAGGTGTCCCCTGCCCTGCTCGACACAGCCGATGCCGAGGCAATATTTCTACACTGCCTGCCGGCTCACCGCGGTGAAGAGGTGAGTGAAGATATGCTCGATGACCCGCGCTCTAGGGTGTTTGATCAGGCCGGCAATCGACTGCATGCTCAGAAGGCCTTGCTGGAATTTCTGCTCTTAAACAATGCCTAACGGCGAAGCGTTCAACGCGGCCAGCTCTTAGCCGAGTGATTGGACCCTTAGGGGCCAATCGACATCGCGAGCACCGTGCTGACCGCTGATAGTGGTAAACCGGACTGTTCCTGCAGGTCGTTAAAGTAAGCCTGCACTCGGTGCAAATCGCGTAACCCGGTCGGCTTGGCTGACACCACGCCCTGGTTCACTAAGACCCGAACCACATCGTTGCTCAGCACGAACGTGTCCTTACCAAACATCCGCAGCACCCGAGCGCCGCCATCGCCACCGAGAAAGGCGCCGCGCTTCTTGAACAGTAGCCATAAACTGACTATATCGTCACTCGGCCATTGCGCAATAAAGTCTCCGAAGGAGCCGAACTCACGACTGATGTCACTGACCATCTGGGCATTGATGGGTATGGTTTTCATCTTGCGCCAGTGACGAATCAACTCTGCGTTTAACATCAGTTGCTCAAACCGAGCATCATCGATCAATTGACAAGCGCGTGGGTCGAAGCCCCAGAACTGTTCCTCGAAGGCGGGCCAACGGCTATCAACCACCGAATGGCGCATACCGGCGCGAAACACCCGTTGACTGATGGCACTCAAATAGCGGTCATCGGTTACGCTACGCAGCTCGGCGGCAGTGCGCAAACGAGGAAAGCGAGCCCGAATGTGGGCCTCGTTTTGGTAATGGTTAAGTGCTTGGTGCCAGTAATCTTCAAAGGTCATAGCGTCTCTTTCGCCAAATCCAATGACGCCGAGTTAATGCAGTAGCGCAGACCACTGGGCTCGGGGCCGTCATCAAACAGGTGCCCCAGATGGGCATCGCACTGCGCGCATACCACTTCGGTGCGGACCATGCCATGGCTTATATCGCGCTTCTCGAGCACGGCAGTCTTATCCACTGACGCATAAAAACTCGGCCAACCACAGCCTGCGTCAAACTTGGTCTCTGAGCTAAAGAGGGGCGTTTTACAACAGATACAGCGATAGCTGCCGGCACTGGTTTCATCCCAATAGATACCCGTGAATGGGCGCTCGGTGTGGGCCTGCCGGGTTACCCGAAATTGCTCCTCGGTTAGACTTTGCTGCCACTGCTCGGGCGTCTTAATTATTTTGTCAGTCACTGAACATCTCCCATAGGATTTAAATCACCTAGACTTTATACTCGGGGGGAGACTATCTGGATTGGGCTCAGGTGCCAAATGTTTTCCCGCTCGGGAATCGACCCTTTCTATCGAGAGTCCACTGCAATCGGGGTCCGCAATTCGGACCGGACAGCCGAAATACTGAACAACCCTAGCGAAGAGTAACCTATGAAGGAAATTAAAAAATCGGACAAGCTGGCGAATATCTTCTATGAAATTCGTGGCCCAGTTCTCGATGAGGCCTCCCGCATGGAAGACGAGGGTCAGCGCATCCTGAAGTTAAATATCGGCAACCCGAAACCGTTTGGCTTTGATGCGCCCGATGAGATCATTCAGGATGTGATCAAAAACCTGCCGCATTCTGAGGGTTACTCCGAGTCAAAGGGCATCTATTCGGCCCGTAAAGCCGTTATGCAATATTATCAGCAACAGCGGGTTCACAATGTCGATGTCGATGACGTCTATTTGGGTAACGGTGCCAGTGAATTGATTCACCTAGCCTGTACCGCGATCGTCAACACCGGTGATGAAGTGCTCGTGCCGGCACCCGATTATCCGCTCTGGACCGGTGCGGTCACCCTGGGTGGCGGCAAGGCCGTGCACTATCGCTGCGACGAACAGGCTGACTGGTTTCCCGATATAGAGGATATCAAGGCCAAGATTAACAGCCGAACCCGGGCTATCGTGGTGATCAACCCGAACAACCCAACCGGGGCGGTCTACTCCAAGGCCCTGTTACTTGAAATCGTTGAGCTGGCCCGCCAGCACGACCTGATCATCCTGGCCGACGAAATCTACGACAAAATTCTCTATGATGGCGCCGTGCACCATTGCCTGGCGGCGCTCGCGCATGATGTCCTGACGTTGACCTTCAATGGCCTGTCAAAAGCCTATCGCTTGTGTGGCTGGCGCTCCGGTTGGATGCTCATCTCAGGACCGAAACACATGGCCAAGGATTTGATCCAGGGGTTCAATATGCTTTCCAGCATGCGCTTGTGCCCGAATGTTCCGGCCCAATACGCCATCCAGACCTCTCTCGGCGGTTATCAGACCATCAACGATCTAACCGCGCCCGGTGGCCGAATGTATGAACAGCGCAACCAATCGGTCGCTGCAATTAATGACATCCCTGGCTTATCGGTGGTCAACCCCAAAGGCGCGCTTTACCTTTTTGTAAAAATGGACAAACAAAAATTTGGCCTGTCCAATGACGAGCAAATGGCCCTGGACCTGCTGCGTCAGGAGAAAATATTAGTGGTACACGGGCGCGGCTTTAACTATCCCGATGTCGATCACTTTCGTATGGTATTTTTGCCGCCGAAAGATGTTCTTACCGAAGCGACCAATCGAATGGCGCGTTTTTTTAGCACCTATCGCCAAGACTGACCCCCTGCTTAATTTGGCTATAAGCGAACGTCTCATTGATCTGACCTAACCAGTGTTTTGTAAACTGCAACAAGACTGGACGGTCAGGGCACTTCGCTGCAAAGGCGGGGCTCAAGTGAAGTCGTTAAAGCCCAAGCGAACGAGCCAATCACGCAACTGCGGCGGGGCCTGGGCAATGGGTACCGAGCCCAGCTCGCGCCGAGTCGGATACGCCTTACGTAAGCGATCAAACATCTGCCCATCAAGGTGATCGTTCACGACAGAACAGGCCATGGTCACACTGTCGCGTGCCGGGTCATAGACCGCCAAAACCAATGCGCTGGCCCACTGCCGGATATCCTCATGATAGTAGAGATCGGCATCTAGGGGCGCCACCGGCGGTCTGGGCACCTCATCGGACAGACTCAAACCGGCCCACTGGGCTAACTGATGGGCGATCATCGCGGTCCCATTTGCCCGCCCTTCCAAGCTATAACCGGCCACGTGCGGCGATGCTAGAGCGACCTCGGAGAGCAGGCTTTGCGCCACTTGGGGTTCGTTCGGCCAGACATCGAGGACAGCATTGAGCTGACCGGCACACAACCGCTCCAATAAGGCGTCTTCGACCACCACGGGCCCGCGCCCGGCATTGATCAGCCAAGCACCCGGACGCATCTTAGCCAATAGGGCTTGGTCGAACAGCTGGTGCGTCGGATGCGGCCCTGCGCGAGTATGGGGGGTGTGCAGACAGACGATATCGCACGCGGCCAGCAGTTCGGGTAATTCCAGATGGTCAGGCAGCAGGCCCTGTTGGTGCTTGGCCGGGTCGCAGACCCGCACCGAAACACCCAGTTGGCGCAGACGGTCAACCACCACACTGCCGACATTGCCAACACCCACCACACCGATGGTCTGTTGCCACCAGCAGAGCTCACGGTCCAGATGCAAACGAGACAATATACTCAGCAACCAATCGGCAACCGATTGAGCGTTACAGCCTGGAGCAAAGGCAAAGGGGATCTGGTGTTGGTGCAGATAGTCGAGATCGATATGGTCGGTGCCGATGGTGGCACTGCCGACAAAACGGATGGGGGTATTCTGGAGCAGGGCTTGGTTGACCTGGGTGACCGAGCGCACTAACAGTACGTCGGCCCCGAGCAGGTCGGCCGAACCTAGCGTTCGGCCTGCTTGACGGACAATGGTTTGCACCCTGCCCGCCAGCCAGGCCTCGACATTGGGCATATTTTCATCTGCCACAATACGCAAGGTCGGCATAGTTTAGCTCTTTGGCGCGTCGGCTTCGATGGCAACATTGCCGATGTTATCACCGTCAAAGTCATCTTCGTCATCCGGATCATTGAAGTCGACATCGACGGTAATTTCCGGGCCCGCCTCAGTCTGATCAACATTCACCGCAGTTACTTCACCAACCGGCTTGTGGCTGTCGTCGTCTTCGTCGTCTAGGTCTTCAACCTTGGTCTCGACCGGCGTGACACTTGGCGAATCTTCTTCAAGCGCGCTGTCGACGCTGCTATCTACCTCAACGGCGGCGTCAACAATCTCATCCGTGCGCAGATGTTCTGGCAGCATTTCGACATCGATTTTAGCCTTGACGTACTCTTCGATGGCTGGAATCAGAAACGAATCGTCTTCACAGGCAAAGCTGATCGATACGCCCTTCTTACCGGCACGACCGGTGCGGCCAATGCGGTGTACGTAGTCTTCGGCATCTTCCGGCAGAGTGTAGTTAATCACGTGCGACACGCCATCGATATGAATGCCACGACCAGCAACATCGGTTGCGACCAGCACTTCAAACTTACCTTCTTTAAAGCCGTCCAGGGTGCGTATCCGCTTATTCTGCGGGACATCACCGGACAATACTTCACACTCGATACCGTCTTTCTTAAGATTTTCAGACAGATCGCGCACTATATCTTTGCGATTGGCGAAGACCAACACTCGGTCGGCTTCCGGGCGGCGTAAAATGCGCCGTAACACCTGGTATTTCTCATCGGCGGAAATGATATAGACATGCTGCTCTACATCATCAGAGGTCTTGGTTAAGGGTTCAACTTCAACCTGCACCGGCTCATTAGTCCAACGTTCAGCCAGGTTCAAAATATCCTGGGAGAAAGTGGCCGAAAACATCAGCGTCTGACGATTCTCAGTGCGCGGTGTGGCCCGAACAATGGTCTTAATATCGGGGATAAAACCCATATCCAACATACGGTCGGCTTCATCGATCACCAGCAACTCGATCTGATCTAAGAACACCAGCTTACGGTTCATGAAATCGATCAAACGACCGGGCGTAGCGACCATGATATCGACGCGCTGCTCGGCCAGCTGCTTCTGCTGCTTCTCGAAGTCCATACCACCAACCACAGCAACAACTTTCAGTCGGCTGTATTTGGTCAGCTGCTGGGCGTCTTCTGCTATTTGCAGGGCCAGCTCGCGGGTTGGCGCTAAGATCAAGGCACGTGGCTCACCCAGATATTGCTCTTCCAGACGGTGCTCCAATAAGTCAGTAATGGCCGTGATCAGGAAAGCGGCGGTCTTGCCCGTTCCCGTCTGAGCTTTACCGATGCAATCAAAACCGGCCAAAGCGTAAGGCAGGGTCATGGCTTGGATTGGACTGCAGTATTGGTAACCCACTTCTTGGATTGCACGCATCAGGGCGATGGGTAAAAAGAGGTCATGAAATCTTACTTTTCCGGCAGCTTCTTCAACTTTAAATTGAGCAATGTGCCATCTTGGACGACGGTAACGTTTATTTTGGTTTGTCACAGAATCACATATTCTCTATTACGGGTTAAGGCACGCGGCCTCCAAACCCTGGTTTCATTATGTAACCAGACACGTCTGGTACTTTTCTGGGGCTCTGGCTTAAAGAACTTCAGAGCAATGGTCGGCTGCCGGATGTCGGTTTGATTCGGACACCTCGGCTACCAAGCCATGGTCAGAGGATTGTAGCTCATTTTTTAACGTATCACGACAGCAGATTTTGCCCGGCAACAAACGCTGCCCATGGCCGTGCAACTGGCCACCGGGGCGGCGCCCCGACTCTGCCCCCAACCCGGCCCACGACTGTCGTCCCAACCCTGGTCAGAAGAGCCGTCGCAAACCGACCGATAGGGCTTACCACTTAGCTTCTGGCCGGCTTAACCAGTCGACTTAACAAGGCTGAGGTATCACAGCGATTCTGGCCATCGGCCTGCAGCTCTTGGTAAAAACCCCGTACCTGAGTGGCCACCGGCAAGGCCAAACCTTTGCTGCCGGCTTCATCAAGACAGTAACCTAAGTCCTTGACCATCCAATCAATAGCAAAGCCAAAATCATACTCGCCGCGCGCCATCGTTAGAGCCCGGTTTTCCAGCTGCCAACTTTGAGCGGCACCACCGGCCAAGACCTTTTGCACTGTGCCGATATCGAGTCCCGATGCCAAGGCCAGAGCCAGGCCTTCCGACAGGCCTTGCAGAATCCCGGCGATGCACAGCTGATTAACCATCTTGCACAGCTGTCCGCTGCCGGCCGGACCGAGCAACTGCCAACCCTTACCGTAGGCGCCAAAGATCGGTTCGGCGGCCACAAAAGCATCCGCCTCGCCACCGACCATGATCGACAATTGGCCATTCACGGCGCCGGCCTGCCCGCCTGACACGGGCGCATCAAGAAACTGCCCCCCAAGGTCGGCCACCGCCTGACTCAATTCCCGCGCCAGATCCGCCGAGGTGGTGGTGTGGTCGATGACCAGGGCACCCGGCTGGATTGCCGCTAATATCCCCTCTTCACCATAGAAGACGGAACGAACATCCTCATCATTACCGACGCAAATCAGCACAATGTCGGCGCCTGCGGCGGCCAAACCGGGTGTACTCTGCCGAGCGCCGGGGTAGGTCTGCAGCCAAAGTTCGGCCTTAGCAGGGGTGCGATTATAAACCGTTACCGGGAATCCAGCATTATGCAGATGACCGGCCATAGGAAAGCCCATAACCCCCAAGCCAATAAAGGCGATTTTTGTGCGCTTTGGCATATTGTTTATTCCTCGATTCGACCCATACAAGATACATCAGCCAAGGGTCTTTGTAAGCCGTCAGTTAGTTTTAGGACCCGCATTAATCTACCGAGCGATCTGATTGGCTAAGTGTTTTGGCTTTTTTGATCAATCAACCTAAACCAGCCTGCATTTTAGGCCGCTTAGGGCCAGGCATGGTTAATGCTTAGACTGATAAGTGGCAGCCAACTGCTAGGTATACCCAAAATGGAGAGCAAAATGAAAGACAGGTTAAACGAAGAAAATATCAAAGCCCAATTCGATAAGGTTAAACACAAGGCGGAGGCCATGATGGACAATCCGGAGCAACTCAAAAAAGTCGCGGAAAGCGCATGGGAAAAAACCTTAGGCCTACGGGGGCCACTAGAGGAGGTTTGGGAACAATTAAAGCTGATGATTAGCTTGGTGAAAGAATGGCTCGCCGGCAACTACAAAGAGGTACCGACCGCTAGCATCGTCGCGATTGTCGCAGGCTTAATCTACCTGTTATCGCCCATCGACCTTATTCCGGACTTCATCCCAGTACTGGGCTATCTGGACGATATCTTTGTGCTTGGTGTCGTCTTCACCCAAGTTGCCAAAGATCTTGAGACCTTTGCCCGCTGGCAGGCCGCCGGGTCCAAATCAGCAGAAGACATGCCGACCGACAGCCCGATCGAGCCCTCAGTTGTCGCCCAACCGGATGCCAGCGAAGCGCCAGGCGCCAAAGCAGACACTAAGCCAGACGAACCCAAGGACCCCGACTAAACATGCCGCGGAAGCCAGGGCCGAGCGGTTCTTGGCTTCCCGATGCGCATCAAAAACCGCCTTTGTGCCCGATTCCGCAAAGTCATGACTCATTAATGAAAGCCCCGCCGGATTTATTTGCTAAGATGCCCCTCCCTCTATGGTTGGCGTCAAGCCAGAAGGCCTATGAATCTGGATATTATCGATGAAAACCATCAGCCCATAGGCAAAGCGAATGAACCGTTGGGGGTTCGCATAAAGCGCGAATGGCTAACCTTGACGATACTGGGCGCGCCGATCCTAATCGGCCAACTGGCCCAGATCAGCAACGGCGTGGTTGATACCATCATGGCCGGGCATGCCAGTGCCGATGATCTAACTGGCGTCGCCATCGGCAACAGCCTTTGGCTGCCGCTGATGCTCTTTATGATCGGCCTGCTAAATGCCACCCAACCGATTATTTCAGGCTATCGGGGCGCCAACCAACCCCACAAGATTATGCCGGTGACCTGGAATGCGGTCTATATCTCCCTCGCGGCGGCCCTGATTGCCATCCTGTTGTTAACCAATGTCGAGCCGGTATTGGGGTTGATTCAGATGGGGGATAACTCAGCCCGAATCACCACCGGCTATCTAAAGGCCTTTGCCTTAGGCATTCCGGCCATCTTGCTGTTGCTGTCATTGCGCGGCCTAACCGATGGCTTAGGGCACACCAAAATATTTATGGCGTTTTCGATCCTGACCGTGCTGATAAACGCGCCACTGAACTATGTGCTAATTTACGGCAAACTCGGCATGCCAGCTCTGGGCGGAATCGGTTGCGGTTGGGCGACGGCCATCGCACAGTGGTGCAGTCTATTACTGCTCCTGGCTTATCTGCACTTTGCGCCAGCCTTTAAGAACTTCCACCTCTGGCAAGCCCGAATGGCGCCAAACCTAGGCATTATCCAACAAATACTCGGCCTGGGCATTCCGATCGGCTTCACGATCTTTGTCGAAGCCACCATGTTTTCGTTGGTCGCACTGCTACTGGCCCCTCTGGGCACCGATGTCGTGGCCGGTCATCAGATTGCGTTGAATGTGGTTAGTATATTTTTTATGGTGCCAATGAGTATCGGGCTGGCGATCACCCTACGCATTTCCTTTTTGATCGGTGCCGAACAGCCCAAGACCGCCCGCCTGGTGGCGCGCAGCACAATCATCTTGGTTACGGCGATTTCTTTTTGCTTTGCCGGTCTGATGTATACCTTTGCCAGGCCGATTGCGAGCCTGTATAGCACCGAGAGCGACGTGCTACTGATAGCCGAACTGTTGCTGGGCTATGGCGCCATGTTCCAGATCGCCGACGTCCTACAGGTCGTATGCATCAGTGGCTTGCGCGGCTATAAGGACACCCGTATCCCGATGTACATCATGCTGTCATCGTTTTGGGGGATCGGAATCCCGTTGGGCTATATTTTGGCGTTTCGCGACTGGCTGGTGCCGGCCATGGGCGCGCCGGGCTTTTGGATCGGACTGATAGCGGGACTTTCTCATGCAGCGGTTTGGTTGTTAATCCGACTTTTCCTGATCAGCCGACAGCAACATCCCTCGGTCGCATTAGGGCTTAAAGCCTAGGTTAGGTGCATAGGATGAGGGCTGGATCTGTGGCTGGAGGGATGGCTCCCTACCTCGGCTAAACGCGCTCGCCCTTTTCGATCCAGAAGCGATAATCCGCCTGACCTGTCACGGTGGCGATTAGGCGATGCGGCAGGAACTCACAAAATTGGGGTACATCCCGCAAGGTGGCTGGGTCGGTGGCCAACAATGCCACTACTTCGCCAACCTGCATCTTGCGCAGCTGCCGATGTAACATCATCACCGGCTCTGGGCAACGCAAACCCCGGGTGTCGAGTTCACAATCGGCATGCTGCTCGGTCATCCGTTTTGATTCCTTAGATCCAACATAACGGTAATTTCCTCCCGGTCATGATACAGCTGCCGGGCCTTAAAAACTGCTTTGGGATGGTTTTCGGCGATCAGACTGTCGAGCTGGGCCTTAATTTCCTGCCACTCATGAAAGCGTTTTTTCATCGGTAATTTGAGATTAAAGATAGCATATTTGGCGTGCCGTCCATCCAACCAATCGTACATCAGCCGAGCCACTCGGGCCGGCTTTTCGACCATATCACAGACCAGCCAGTCGACCATTTTAAACGGCTTCCAAGTAAAGCCGTCGGCCAACACGTGTTCAACCAGGCCTGAGGCCATTAGTGTTTTGTCCATCGGGCCGTTATCGACGGCGTAGACATAGAGCTCCTGCTTAACCAATTGCCAGGTCCAGCCACCCGGCGCGGCGCCCAGATCGACCCCGGTACGGCAATCGGCCAGGAGCGCTCGCCATTCGGAGCCGAGAAAGGCCGCGAAGGCCTCCTCAAGCTTTAGGGTACTGCGACTCGGGGCGGCACTGGGGAATCTGAGTCGGGCGATGCCCATGGGCCAAGGGGCGCGCAAACGCGGCTCATCGAAACCAACCAGTACCTGAGCGGAATCCTTAAAAAAGAGCCGCAGCGTCGGCAAACTCGGGTCTTCTTTTTTGCTCAACAGCCCCTGGTTGCGCAAGGCCTGGCGAACCGGATGGACAAACTTGCCGGCAAAGCGGGAGGTCGAGTGAAAATCGTCACCCTCAGCGTACTCACAGGATACATTGCCAAACAGGCGCACACCCGTCTCGCTGACCAGACTGGTAACCGCTTCCTGAATCGGTCCCAATCGATCGCTCGGATCCAGATCCTCTAAACGATGATGGATGGGCCAGGCTTCACGACAAAAGACCGACTTCTGCCAGAGCGGGTAGACCTCTGCGGCGTTTTCAGTTTCGAAGATTACAAAGCCAGAATTAATCAGCAGGTTAGACCAGCCGAAATAACCCTTTTCGCCGGCCATATAGGTGATTTCCGCCAGACATTCTTTTTCGAAACCCGGTCGGCAATAAAGCAGTAATGCAGTCATGATCAAGTTCGCTCCAGAAGATAGTTGGCAAATACCAGGGCCCGTTTTTCAGACCACAGCTCGCTGTTGAGTTTCCACCGTACAAAACCGACGTGGCCACCACTGGTCGGAATTTCCATAAATAACTGACTCGAGCGCACGCCTAAATGACAGTCAAAACAGTTGCGGCCCAAAAAGGGATCGTCGGCCGCATTGATGATCAGGGTTGGGCGCCGTAAGTGAGGCAACGCATTACGACTGGAGCACTGCGCCCAATAATCCTGTGCGCCAGTGAAACCATGAAGGGGGCCGGTATAGCGGTCATCAAAATCCCGGAAATTCTTAATGTCGGCAAAATTGGCACTGGATATCTGCTCGGGAAAACGCTCCGCCTTGGCAATGATCTTGACCTTGAGATCGCGTAAGAATCGCTGCATATAAATGCGTTGCGCCGGTTGCGCCAGTCGCCCGGCACAGCTGGCCAAGTCGAGCGGCACGCTGAAACCCACACCCCCTATCACCTCATCCGGCAGGTCCGGCTCGGCAAGGGCCAGTACCGTCTGGTTACCACCCATACTAAAACCGGTTAGAAATATTTTCTCGGCCTGCTGGTGATTCAACAGTTCCATCATAACGGCCTTTAGATCATCGATGGCGCCGCTGTGATAGAAACGCGGCAAGCGGTTCGGTTCTCCGCCACAGCCGCGGAAGTTCCACGCCAGAACCTGCCAACCGGCGGCATGAAAGGCACGTGCCATACCCTGCATATAGGGGCGACGGCTCGAT
>JBLHFL010000029.1:0-12880 GCA_047618105.1 Granulosicoccus sp. | reverse complement strand
CTGGTTGAGTTTGACGGCATTAAGATCAAGCGCTATTCCGACTTGCCGCCTCTAGTCGGTGTGATCAGTCCCGGTGCTGACGTTCAGGTTAAGGTGGTCCGAGCGGGCAAAGATAAATCCCTGACCGTTAAGATCGGCGTGTTTAATCCGCAAGCTCTGGCGCAAAGCGTTACCCCAACGCAACCCGAAGCGGACAATCCACTGAACATTATCATCGAAGACGCCGGTGAACGTAATGGCGTGGTGGTGTTGGATTTACTCGACGGTCCGGCTCGCCGCGCCGGTCTGCGCAAAGGGGATATCATCACCATGATGAGGAATGAGTTTGTCCGCGATAAGGGCGACTTTGACCGTATTGTCACCGATTTGCCTGAAAACGGTGCCGTGGCGGTGCGCATCTTGCGGGGCGAAAACATTGTTTACCTGGCCATACCGACCAAGTAAATAACCTCAGGCCCTGACGCTGCGCAGGGTCCTGACGCTCAGGCGATGGTTTTTTTGAGCCGCTCAACGATTGCAACCCATGCCACAGCAACAGCCCCTGCTGTGGCTTATATCGAGTTTATTGCCCCGTCGACGATAGTGTTCGGTGACTAAATGGTTTAAACTCGCGGCCCCATTTTTAGCAAGTGAACGCCTACGTGAGCAGCGATTTATCCCATATCCGCAATTTTTCTATCATTGCCCATATCGACCATGGTAAATCGACCCTGGCTGACCGTTTTATCCAACTTTGCGGTGGCCTAGCCGACCGTGATATGGCGGCTCAGGTGCTCGATACCATGGATATCGAACGCGAACGGGGCATCACCATCAAGGCCCAGAGTGTTACCCTGAATTATCCCGCCAAAGACGGCAAGGTGTACCAGCTGAACTTTATCGACACACCTGGCCATGTCGACTTTTCTTACGAAGTGTCCCGCTCCTTGGCCGCCTGTGAAGGTGCCTTGCTAGTGGTGGATGCTGCCCAAGGCGTAGAGGCGCAATCGGTCGCCAACTGCTACACCGCGATCGAACAGGGTTTGGAAGTGGTTGCGGTCTTAAACAAGATGGATCTGCCTCAGGCCGAGCCGGATCGAGTTGCCAATGAAATTGAAGAAATCATCGGTATCGAGGCCCACGACGCGGTGCGTCTTTCGGCGAAAAGCGGCATCGGCATCCAAGACGCCCTGGAAGAAATTGTGCGTCGGGTACCGCCGCCGGTGGGCGATCTAACAGAAAATTTACAAGCCTTGATTATCGATTCCTGGTTCGATAACTACCTCGGTATTGTCTCACTGGTTCGGGTTAAGAACGGCGTTCTGAAAAAGGGCGAGAAAATATTAATCAAGAGCTCCGGACGTACCCACGTGGTCGACCGCCTCGGTATCTTTACACCTAAGATGACCGACACCAAAGAGCTTAAGGCTGGTGAAGTGGGCTTTATTTGTGCCTCCATTAAAGAAATCAAGGGTGCTCCCGTCGGTGACACCATTACCGCGCACAATACGCCTGATGTGGCTCAGTTGCCCGGTTTCAAAAAGGTTAAGCCACAGGTTTATGCGGGCCTATTTCCGGTCACCTCAGACGACTTTGAAGCATTTCGAGATGCCCTAAACAAGCTGCAGCTCAACGATGCCTCGCTCTTTTTTGAACCGGAGAGTTCCGATGCCCTAGGCTTTGGTTTTCGCTGTGGCTTTCTCGGCATGTTGCATATGGAAATTGTCCAGGAGCGTCTCGAGCGGGAATACAATCTCGATTTGATTACCACCGCCCCGACGGTGGTCTATGAGATACTCCAAACCGATGGCACTCTGTTGATGGTAGATAATCCGTCTAAACTGCCCGCGGCCAACAATATCCAGGAATTTCGTGAACCCATCGTATTGGCCAACATACTGGTGCCCAAAGAACACGTTGGTAATGTGATTACCCTGTGCATCGAAAAGCGTGGCATTCAGCGCGAGATGCAATATATCGGTGGCCAGGTGTCGCTCAGCTACTATCTGCCAATGGCCGAAGTGGTTCTGGATTTCTTCGATCGATTGAAGTCGGTCAGTCGGGGCTTTGCCTCGCTCGACTTCGCCTTTGACCACTTCGAAGACTCGCGCTTGACGCGGCTTGACGTGTTGGTCAATGGCGAGCGAGTAGATGCGCTGGCGATTATTATGCACAGCGACACGATTCAACGCCGCGGTCGCAGCCTATGTGACAAGATGAAAGAATTAATTCCCCGTCAGATGTTCGATGTGGCCATCCAGGCCGCGGTCGGCAGCAATGTAGTTGCGCGAACCACGGTTAAGGCGCTGCGCAAAAACGTGATTGCCAAATGTTACGGGGGCGATATATCGCGCAAGAAGAAACTGCTGCAAAAACAAAAAGACGGTAAAAAGCGCATGAAACAGGTCGGCTCGGTATCCATTCCTCAGGAAGCGTTCCTGGCTGTCTTGAAGATTGATAGCTAGGCTAAAGCCGGTCTATAGGCCAACAGGATTAAAATAGGCGGGTCATTCAAAGGATTCGCAGTCTTGTGTAAACAGGCTCGCCGCAGCGGTAGTTTATGACCAAGGGCACTCAACCACGTTGAATGCCCACCGCTATAGTGACGCCTTAACTTGCTAAGGGTGGGCTAGAACCTACTATTAAGGAGAATGAATGAGTTTGTATGGCTTATCCGCCCTAGTCTTACTGTTAGGTGCCGTATTAACGGCGTTGGTGTTCCTCAGTTATCGAAAACGCTTGGCTGGCCTCAATGCCGAGTCTGACGTCACCGAAATGTCGTTACAGCAGATTTTCACCTCTACGCCACTTGAACGCGCTTTGGGCTATGCCCTGGTGGCCCTGATCGGTTACCTGATCTGGCAGACCATTACCCAAGGCTTTGATTTTGCCTTGCTGATGATCGGTGCGACCGCCTTTACCGGCGTTGTATATCTCATTGATTATCGCCTTACCCGCAAGATCCGTCTGGCCATCCTAGATCGGGCGAGCGCGCAGATTCCTGAGTTTGAAGAGACTGTCGACACGGCCACATTGGAACCGGGTTTGATTGAAAACAGCCGGGCCTTCTTCCCCATCCTAGTTTTCGTGTTTGTCTTGCGCAGTTTTTTACTCGAGCCCTTTCAAATTCCGTCTGGGTCTATGAAACCAACCCTTGAGATCAGTGACTTTATTCTGGTGAATCGGTTTGTCTATGGCATCCGCATGCCGATTTCCAACAAGGTGATCATTCCCATTGGCGAGCCCCGGCAAGGCGATGTAATCGTCTTCAAGCCACCCCATGAGCCGGATAAAAACTTTATCAAGCGCGTGATCGGTGTACCGGGTGATTTAATTCAATACGATTACTCTCGCAAGATACTGCGCGTCAATGGAGAGGTGGTGAGTAAAGACCTGATTGAAAAGCACACCGACGAGGCCGGTCGATACAACCTCTATACTGAGAACCTGTCGGGTCGAGAGCACCAGATCTATAACAACCAGTCTCGAGCGATACGCCGCCCCGATGAGTGGCTGCCGATCAATGGCGTCACGGTGCCAGCGGGTAAGTACTTTGTTATGGGCGACAACCGTGACAACAGTCAGGATGCCCGCTACTGGGAAGGCACTCGTCGGCTACAGACCGGCGATTTTAGCAACAATGGCAACAATGCCTGGGGTTTTGTTGACGAAGATTCCATTCTGGGCCAAGCTTTCGTTATCTGGATGCATTGGCAAGGGTTTTACCCTAGCTTTGCCCGTTCTGGCTTTATCCAATAATTGACCGGACAGTGGTCAGGAGGCAGGTATGAATAGTTTGCATCGACAGCGCGGTATGTCACTGTGGGGCGTTGTGTTCCTAACGGCGCTGGTGCTATTTGTCGGCCTGTTGATCGTCAAGATGTCCGGAGTTTATTATGATCATTATACTCTAAGTAAGACGATCCGGACCGCCTTAACGGGCCAGACCGCAAACGGTTTCTCCGAGTCGGAATTCGTCGATCGAGTCGCCAAAAACATGCAAATCAATGGCATTCGAATTGATTTAAAAAAAGAACTCACCTATGACAAACGCCAAAGTCCGCCTGTTGTGGTGCTCAACTATGAAAAACGCGAACATCTGTTTTTGAATGTTGATGTGGTTATGTCTTTCCATCAAGAATATGAGTTGTAGCCTTGTTAACACACTATCCACGTCTCTTTAAGTCGATTCAATACACCTTTCAAGACCAAGATCTGCTCGAACAGGCTCTGTCGCATCGAAGTTTTTCCAGAAAGAACTATGAACGGATGGAATTCTTGGGTGATGCGATCTTGAACTGCACCATAGCCCAAGCCCTATTCGAGCGTTTCCCCAATGCCAAAGAAGGTCAGATGTCGCGCTTGCGTGCCCAATTGGTCAAGGGTGAAACGCTTGCCGAGTTGGGTCGAGAGTTTAATTTGGGTGACTTTCTCAAGTTAGGCAGCGGTGAGCTGAAAAGTGGCGGCTTCCGGCGCGACAGTATTCTCGCCGATGGCGTCGAGGCGATCATCGGTGCCATCAGTCTTGACGCCGATTTGGCCGAGGCGCAGCGGGTGCTGTTAAGCTGGTATGAAGATCGACTGTCCCGCCTAGATCTAAGCGAAAACATTAAAGATTCCAAAACCAAATTGCAGGAGTACCTGCAAGCACGTCGAATGCCACTGCCTGATTATCAGGTCACGGCCATAGCCGGCGAGGCCCATCAGCAAGAGTTCACGGTCCATTGTGCGGTCGAAACGATGGCGGAACCCTTTATCGGGGTGGGTAACAGTCGGCGTATCGCCGAACAAGAAGCGGCCCAGGCCGCGTTAAAAGCATTAGGCGAGGACCAATAAAATGACCGAACAGTTTACCCTAGATACCCAATGTGGCTTTGTGGCCATCGTTGGTCGACCAAATGTTGGCAAGTCGACGCTGATGAACCACCTCTTAGGTCAGAAGATTTCCATCACCTCACGCAAGCCCCAAACCACCCGCCATCAGATCACCGGCATCTGGACCGAAGAGCAGACCCAAATCGTCTTCGTCGATACCCCTGGCATGCACCGCGGCCAGGAAAAGGCCATTAATCGCGTGATGAACAAGGCCGCTGACTCGGCGCTGAATGATGTCGATGCCGTCTTGATGGTGGTTGACCGCACCGTCTGGTCGGATGAAGATCAGTGGGTGCTCGATAAGCTGGAAGGCATCAAGGCACCGGTTATCTTGATTATCAACAAGGTGGACCATCTGGAAAACAAGCAGTCCTTGTTACCGCATCTTGAGCAGGTTAACAAAAAATACCCCTTCGCCGATGTGATACCGGTGTCGGCGCTGCAGGGACATAACCTCGACACCCTGATAAAAGTCCTGAGTGCAAAAATACCGGCGGGTCTGTTTCATTTTCCCGAAGATCAGGTTACCGACCGCAGCCAGCGTTTTATGGCCGCCGAAATCATTCGTGAAAAAATCATGCGCCAGTTGGGTGCCGAGCTGCCCTATTCGACGGCGGTTGAAATTGAACAGTTCGAGTTTGAAGACCGGATTCTGCATATCCACGGTCTGATTTTGGTTGAGCGCTCAGGGCAAAAGCGCATCGTGATCGGTGACAAGGGCGAGCGAATAAAAAAAGTTGGCCAGGAAGCCCGTATCGACATGGAAAATCTATTCGAAACCAAGGTCATGCTCAACCTGTGGGTGAAGGTTAAGGGCGGCTGGGCAGACGACGAACGAGCGCTTAAAAGTCTCGGTTACTACGACCAGTAGTCATGGCGTTCGCACGAGCTGTCCGCACCGAGGCACTGCTGATCCACGCCTGGCCCTATCGGGAAACGGATTTTCTGGTTGAATTGATGACCGAAAAATGCGGCCGGATTCGCTGTCATATGCGCAATAGCCGTCCCGAGGCGTTTCGGCCGTTTGAGATTAAAGTAACCCAGATCAAGGGTTACTTCACGACCAGCGACTTCCGCTACACCCAGGCATTGCTCATTCGCCATAACGAGGCCCGCTTAATCGGGCTTTATGTCAATGAACTGGTCTATCGTCTAGTGCCAACGGCGCTGCCGGATGAATCTTTATACGGTAGTTACCTGGCCACCCTGGCGCATCTTGAGGTGCGCATTCGGGTCCAAGCGGCGTTACGATTTTTTGAACAGCGAGTCCTACAACTGATTGGTCATGCGCTTGACTATCGGACCGACCGGGACTCTCAGGGCATTGTCGAGCAACAGAGCTATAACTTCATACCGAATAGCGGCTTTGATATAAACCCCGAGGGGCGCTATACAGGCCGTCAATTACTCAGCGTGGCTCAGGCTGATTATGATGTGGCCGGCGCTCTGACCCTAGCTCGGGAATGTCAGCAGCAGCAGATCGAGGCGATCCTTCAGCCCCAAGCCCTATTTAGCCGTAAGTGGTCGATTGCCACACCGGCACTGCATCGAGAAACGCCCAAATGAAAGGTATTGGTACCGATATAGTCCAGATTTCGCGCATCAAGACGGTCTACGACCGCCAGGGTGAGCGGTTTGTTGCTCGTATCCTGTCATCGGCTGAGCAGCAAGTTTTTCATCAGCGGCACCAAGCGATCAGTTTTTTAGCCAATCGATTTGCTGGCAAAGAGGCCCTCGCCAAAGCCTTGGGTACCGGGATCGGGCAGGGCGTACGCTTTGTCGATTTGGAAATACTGCCCAATGCATTCGGTCAGCCGGAGGTGACGCTCAGCGGTGCGGCTCTTGAACGGCTAACCGCCTTGGGCGCAACGCAGGCTAAAATTAGCCTGAGCGACGAAAAAGACTATGCTGTGGCCTTTGCCGTTCTGCTGTAGCCCGTTTGCTAGCCGAAGCACGCTAGCCCCGGTGGAGCGCTTAGGTAAGGGTGGTTGGCGTCGTGTTAGCTGACTTTTTGAGCTGATGGGCATAGACCTTAACCGCCTGCTCAAAGCCTCGATCCACGTCGTTTTCACCTAACCAGTGCGCAATATTGCCAATTTCCTCATTTACCATAGCTAAGGCATCCGCCAGCCCAGACCGATGATCCTGTTTGAGCAAGTTTTCGGCATGCCTGAGCGTCATTTGCAGCCGCGGTAGGCCGCAATAGAGAGTGGCCCCGTGCAAGTGGTGAATCCTTTCGCGCAGCGCTGGGAGGTCAACCCGGTGATAGAGGCGGTTAATCTGCGCCTGATCTTTGTTCAGGGAATCCGCCAGCATGGCAAACATATCCTTGGCCAAACCGAGTTTTCCATTGGCCTTTTCTAGGCCGCTCAATAGGTCGACTATGGGCTGCCCTGCGAGAAGTTTCGCCTCGAGTTGGGCGGCCGGTTCGTCGTCTTGGTTAGGCGGCCCA
Organism: Granulosicoccus sp.; assembly: GCA_047618105.1. Taxonomy (GTDB): domain Bacteria; phylum Pseudomonadota; class Gammaproteobacteria; order Pseudomonadales; family Natronospirillaceae; genus Reinekea. The sequence continues at coordinate 5,574 of JBLHFL010000029.1, read as the reverse complement.
GCCTGATCTTCCGGAGCTAGAATTGTCACGCCAGTCCATTTGGCCAGGGTCTTCTGCAACTGGTCTTCATCGATCGGCTTGGCCAAATAGTCGTCCATGCCGGCCAATAACATCGCTTCGCGTTCGTCGGCCAGGGCGTGTGCGGTCAAGGCGACGATGGGCACCCGTTGTGGCTTAATTTCGGATTTACGTATTTGGCGTGTCGCGCTCAAACCGTCCATCGTTGGCATCTGAATGTCCATAAAGATAAGGTCATAGGCTCGGGCTCGGGCCTTGTGCAGCGCTTCTTCGCCGCCCGCAGCCGCATCGACGATGACGCCCAAATCTTCCAATAGGGTGACAATCAGTTTGAGGTTAGCGGCATTGTCATCTACCGCCAATACCCGGATAGTCGATTGCGGATCACTGAATTGCACCTCGGCGTTCGGGTCCGGGTGATCGGCTTTCGGTGTGATCATCTGATTCAGGGTCTGATAGAGGTCGCTGTTTCGCACCGGACCGGTCAGGTAAAATTGAGCACCCTGCTCGACCAAACGGGCACCTATATCGTCATCATTGCCATCGGTGATCACTAACGCGGGGCAAGACAGTTCGCGCTCGATCTTCAATAGAGCCCGATAGAGCGCCTCGTCGGTTTGCTGCAGCCCCAGGGCAATGACGGCAATATTAGGCCGCGGCGATTGATTTTGTTCTAGGTGGGCGATTAATTCAGCCGGCGTGTTGAGCTCGAATGTCATGGCACCCCAGCCTTCGAACTGATGGCGGAAAGCCAGGCGAGACATTTGCCGCTGTTCCACGACGGCAACCGTCAGACCGACCAATGCCGTTAATTTTGGCGGTTGCTGTGCCGCCGGCGCGACGTCGGCGCGAATATTGAACCAAAAGGTTGAGCCTTTGTCTTTTTGGCTCTCCAGGCCGATATCGCCACCCATCTGCTCAACCAGTCGTTTGGAAATGACCAGGCCCAAACCGGTACCGCCAAATTCGCGGGCAGTGGAGGAATCGGCCTGCGAAAAGGCCTGAAAGAGGGTCTTCTGTTGGATCTTGGTTAAGCCGATGCCGGTGTCTGTCACGCTCATGCGTACCGTAACCTTATGGCCCTGATGCTGTTCGATCATGGTGCGCACCACCACGCTGCCATCGCTGGTAAATTTGATCGCATTACTGATTAGATTGGTGAGCACCTGCTTCAGTCGCAATGGATCAAAGATAAGCTGCTCGGGTACATCGTTATAGAACAGTGAGACCACTTCTAGATTTTTCGCCGATGAGGCCGGGTTGAGCATCGCCAGGACCTCTTCGATGGCGATACGAAGATTGCTGCTGCGATTATCGAGGGTCAGTTTACCGGCCTCAATCTTACAAAAATCGAGCACATCATTGATTATGGACAATAGGACCTGAGATGACGACATGATGGTGTCAACCTGATCCCCTTGTTTTTGGGTCAGGTTTGAGCGGCCCAGAAGACGGGCAAAGCCGAGGATGCCATTGAGCGGGGTGCGGATTTCATGGCTCATATTGGCCAGGAATTCAGTCTTGACCTGGTTAGCCTGCTGCGCGTCACGTCGTGCCATATCGAGCTCGATATTCTGAATCTCAATGGTTTCTAAGGTTTCACGCAGATCGAGGGTGGCCTGTTCGACACTATTTTGCATCTCGTTGTAGGCATCTTTAATGGTTTCAGCCATGGCATTGATACCGACCTCCAGTTCGCGCAATTCGCCTTTGGAATGGGTCGGCACGCGGGACTCCAGGTTCCCTTCGCGGATTTCTACCACCGTACGAATCATATGGTGAACCGGCCGAATAATGGCTCGATTAAGATAAAAGGCAATACCGGAGATGGTAAAAAGGGTACCCAAAAGGAGAGTCAGGTTGAGCAGTATCGACTGGTAGTGGCCTACGCGGGTATTAGCATAATCGAACTCGCTTTCTACCCAGGCAATTGGCTGCGGGTTGGCCGCGCGTAACTCTATATCCCGCGGTGCCAGGATGGGCGCCAGAAATCGATAGCTGGCGTGACTGGTATACAGACGGGTGGCACGCGTATCGCTAATAGCAAAAGGATAGGTCGGCCCTATAGGGTTTGGGCCAGACGCCAGCCATTCCGCTGCCGATGCGTCATAGAGCCGAATCGAACGTGCATCCTGTTCATTGAGCGCTCTGCGGATCAGGGCATCGAGCAGCTGGCTATTAGTTTCGGCTACCGGCAAAGACAGAGTGTCTGCCAGGCGGTTGGCGACGGCTTTGGAGCGCTCCATAAAAGCCTGTTGTTGATGTTGGATATCAGTCAGGGTGAACCAGCCAAGGGCCAGCAGGCCCAGAAATAGGGCAGGGATTAGCGAGATGTAGAGCAGTCGGTTTTGCAGACCCATGGCGTTCATACCTAGCCTTATCTTGTCGTAACACCGAATCAGGAAGCCGATTATTATCGGAAGAGCCAAACAAGCTTTTTTATTATGGTCGAAAAGCCTAAAAAATGGATTAAAATTTGCTCTTAATTGTCGTGGAGGGGCGCGATCTAAACTTTTACTAGTTGAGGTAGGTCGGCATATGGGCTTGAGCGGCTAATAACCCAAATTCTATAAGTTGTGCCCTTTGGTTATTATTTCTTTGAGTTATAACAAGCTACAATAGGGTGGATATTATTGAATTTGGAACCCAGATGAGCCCATTTCCCACCATTGAAGACTTTGTCGGGCATACCCCGTTGGTGCGGTTGCAAAGAATGAACCCCAATCCGAGCAATACCATTCTCGCCAAGCTGGAAGGTAATAATCCGGCCGGATCGGTTAAGGATCGGCCAGCACTGAATATGATTCGTCAGGCCCAGTTGCGTGGCCAGATCAGTCCGGGCGATACGCTAATCGAAGCCACCAGCGGCAATACCGGCATTGCCTTGGCCATGGCGGCGGCCATCATGGGTTATAAGATGACACTGATCATGCCGGCCAACCAGTCCGAAGAGCGGCGCGCGAGCATGCGGGCCTACGGGGCCTCAATCATCTCCGTGACCCCTGAAGAGGGGATGGAACACGCCCGCGACCTGGCGCAACGCATGCAGGCCCAAGGCCTGGGGACCGTGCTGGATCAATTCAGCAACCCGGACAATCCGCAGGCGCATTATTTGAGCACCGGGCCGGAGATTTGGCAGGACAGCTTGGGGCAGGTGACGCACTTTATAGCGTCTATGGGCACCACCGGCACTATTATGGGTTGTTCACGTTATCTAAAAGAACAGAACCCGGCGGTTCAGATTATTGGCTTGCAACCGACCGACGGTGCTCAAATTCCGGGCATCCGACGCTGGCCCGAGGCCTATCTTCCGTCCATCTTTGACGCTCGGCGCGTCGACAGTATTATTGATATGGACCAGTCAAGCGCAGAGAATGCGATGAAACGCCTGGCCGCCGAGGAGGGCATCTTCGCCGGTGTCAGTTCCGGGGGTTCGATCGCCGGTGCGTTACTCTTGTCAGAACGGGTAAATAATGCCGTAATTGTGGCCATAGTGTGCGATCGTGGCGACCGCTATTTATCGACCGGGGTATACAACAGTTGAAGCGCAAACCGAATCAATTTTCCAAAGCCAGTCCAAAACCGCTACCGGCGCCCTTAACGCTGGATATTCTCCGCTACAGCCACGATGGGCGCGGCATTGCCAGTCATGAAGGGCGAGTGGTGATGGTCGCCAATGCCTTGCCCGGTGAGCAGGTCGTCGCGACGATCGATCAGGTGGGCAGCAAGCTATGGCAAGGCCGCAGTACCAGTATTATCACTGCCAGCCCAGAGCGTTTGGCGGCACCCTGTAAGCTATACGGCGTGTGCGGCGGATGTCAGCTGCAACATCTGCAGCACGCCAAACAGTTGCCAGCTAAACAGCAAGCGGTAAGTGAACATTTACGTCGTAATGGCTTCAAGGAGCAGGCCTGGTCCGAGCCATTACTGTCGGAGCCCTATGGCTATCGGCATCGTGCCCGATTCCATGTCGACAAGAAGGGCCAGGTTGGTTTTCACGCCGAGAAGGGTAACCGACTGGTTCCAGTCGCTCAATGCCCGGTGCTAACGCCGGCGTTGGAACAGGCCTATCAGATCCTAGTAGAGTCGGCACCGCTAATCGGCATCGTACAATTTGAACTGGTGGTGGACGATAAAGGCCAGGTCGGGGTCGTGGTGTTGGACGGCAAGCCGATCGCCAGTGCGGACTTTTACCTCTGGTCGAATAGCCAGGGCTGGTGGTCCACGCAAGCGCTCAGTTATCAGGCCGGCGCGGCGACCGTGACCGCCTTACCAGGTGAATTTACGCAGGTGAATCGCTCGGTAAATCAGCAGATGATTGAACAGGCGCGTCAATGGCTGCAATTGACCCCCACCGATCGCGTACTCGATTTATTCTGTGGCAATGGCAACCTTAGCCTGGCGCTAGCCGATGGGGTTGAGGCCAGCCTGGGGTTGGAGGCCAGTCATTCTGCCATCGCTCAGGCGACCAGTGCTGCGCAGGGTCGCCCGCAGATCCAGTTTGAACAGGCCAATCTCTTTACGGCAGATCTCTCTAAACTGGCTGCGGTACGCCGCTTCGAGCCAACGACGATGCTGCTCGACCCACCGCGAGCGGGCGCCGACGCCCTCTGTGCGGTGTTAAAGAAGATACCCTCAGTGAAAAAGATCCTGTATGTGTCCTGTGATCCGGCGACTTTAGCGCGCGACCTGAAGCTCTTGGCCGACGCGAAGTGGCGGATTCGGAAAATTGGCCTAATCGATATGTTTCCCCAAACCCGCCACATCGAGACGATGGTCTACTTAGAAAAGCGAGCCAAATCTTGAAAGTACGTGAAGATCAGCCAGTATTCAGTGACGGAACCGTCGACCTAAATGCCTGGCTGGAACGAGTTAAAAGCAAAGCCACGATCGTAGATGAAGAGCAGTTGTTGCGCGCCTGTCGCATAGCTCGCACCGCCGAGCAAGAGGCCGACCATCGGGCCAACGATTGGGGAACGGACGCCTCGGCCTTTAAAACCGGCCTGGAAATGGCCGAGATTCTGGCGGACTTGGGCCTCGATCAGGACGCGATAGTAGCCGGAATCTTATATCGTACGGTACGTGAAGAAGAATTGGAGTTGGACACCGTTAAGGATCAGTTCGGCCCTAAGGTTGCCACCCTGATTAATGGCGTGGCGCGCATGGCTGCGATCCACCGCCAACAAAAGTCGACCAAATCGAGTGTACTCGGACAAACCGAAACCCAGGGCGAAGCGGTTCGCAAGATGCTGGTTGCGATGATTGATGATGTGCGCGTCGCGCTGATTAAACTGGCCGAGCGCACCTGTGCCATTCGAGCCGTCAAAAACGCCCCAGTGGCGCGCCGTTACAAGGTCGCCCGCGAGGTTTTTGATATCTATGCCCCTCTAGCTCATCGGCTTGGCGTTGGCCACCTGAAGTGGGAGCTTGAGGATCTGGCCTTCCGTTATCTGGAGCCGCAAGACTATAAGAAAATCGCCCAATTGCTCGATGAAAAACGGCTCGATCGGCAGGACTATATAGCGAAAGTTCAGAGTCTGATTACCGAGCAAATCG
>JBLHFL010000028.1:0-12949 GCA_047618105.1 Granulosicoccus sp. | reverse complement strand
GATCCATAATGGGAGTGCATTGTAAGTCTTCGATATCCAGATAGCCGAACAATTCCATGTAGTTGGGGTTGGCATAGATGTGCATCCCTTCATGGACGTAGCTGATGGCATCGACGGAGCTTTCCAAGAGCAGCTGACACCGTTTCTCAGTCTCACGCAGACTCACACTCTGCGAGCGCAGATCGCGGCGCGCTTTGAGCGAGGCGACCTCCCTTTTGACGGCCTGCGCCAGATGTTGAAGCGAGCTTTCCACGACAACGTCGGCCATACCCATATCGAGTGCGCTGGCAATGATATCGTCATTATAGGCATCAATAAGTCCAATCATCGGGATGTCCATGCCATCGCGCTGAATGGCGGCTACGGCCTGGGTGGCATCGATGGTCGCGGTATTGAGTTTTGCGAGCATCAGATCCCAGGTTTGATCCTCGATCACCTTGTCCAACTCCTCTAATGAGGCGATAAAGTGACTTCGGACCGCCTGGCCGGAATTACGGATGGCATTGGTTACCGGCTCGGCCTCATTCTGAGTATCATGGATCAGTAAAATTCGAATCGCTCGGCTGGAACTGGTACTCATATAATCAAACACTCGGCGTTGGAATGGAGAGTTACAGGTTAAAGCATAGTAACAAAAGGTGGATTTTTCACCGTAACCCGTGTTGAATAAAAATTCTGTTAGCAAGTTCGCTTTTTGGACAATTCCTTTTGGCAAGTCGCTCCAACGAGTTTCTTGGGGCTAGAGTTGGCGCCAAAGTGATGCGAAACTGTCGCGCTCGTCAACGTCGGTTTTTACTGCCACAGAGTCGTGCCGGTGTGCTATTGCGCGGATATGGAACTGGCTGATGATGCTGGTGGTCAATATCCGCTTGGTCAATTGAAAGGTATCCTGGTTGCCCCCTCGATTGACGGTTACCTTATTGCCGACGTTGAACGGCATACGCGGCGTTAATATCGAGGCTTCCTGGCCAATGGCTTTGATTTCAGGGATATACAGGGCCCGCATATAGTCGCCCTGAACGCCGGTTTTCTGCAGCTGGCGAATGCCACAGGGCTGGCTATTGGGTGCCAGTAATTCAACGCCTATTTGCGTGCCGAAGGCCGTACCTTGGCGAATCCAACGGACCAAACCAAGATTCCAATGCTCACGCGCATCCTCCTTAATCGCAATCACTTCACCAGTCTGAAGATTGCTCGCCGGAGCATCGCGCCATTGCAGGCAATAGCCGCGCGGACTGACATTGACCAGCTGCCCGCCATAATCAGGATGAGTTTCTTGCCGGTGGATATTGAACTCGATGTCCTCGTCTTGGATCATCTTGGTAGCGCCGTCGGCATCGAATGAACCCGCCCAGACATCTTGCTGTGCCCGGACCGATTGGGTATCGCGGGCATGGAACCGTTTGTGCTCGGCGTTCAAAAAGGGCATGTCGTGCGCGCTCGATGCGCCACAGAGTAAGGCATCGAAACCGATGCCACCGGCTATATGAAAATGTGTGGCGGTCAAGCCGACGGCCATGGACAGCTCACCGCCCGTTGTCGAGCGCGAAAAACCGCGTTGCTTCATGCCGCCCCAAGACTGTATTAGGTGCTCGAGCAGGTTCAGGTTAAAGTCCGCCTTTACAGCCTTCAGTCCATGCCCCTGATCTGGGGACGAGAGAGTTTTGTGATCATTGTGCAGCATCCGTACGAGCGGCAGCACATTAACCCCCAAGTAGTCAGATAAATTGGAAGTTTTAGTGAGATAGCGATAATAGGCTGCACAATCCAGATTTGGATTGATGACCAATACCGATTTTTCATTTGCCACCTCATCTATTGATAGATGGCTAGCCCACTGGCCCAGCGATGCGAAGACCACTTCGAGTTCGCGCTGTAAGAGTTGGTTGGGTTGGCAGGCACCTAAGAGAACTATTTTGATATAGGTCTGCGCGATAGTGAGTGCAGGGCCCTCAAGTGGATCCTCTATAGGTTCATTCTGCTGATTAGAGCCGGAGACGATTTGATAAAGCTGGTGTATTTCTCGCCAAATACCCTCGGGGGGCGGGAGATACAGTTGATAGGCGCGCAAGACCGTGGGCAGCAATTCGTTCATTGCTCTATGTACAGACTTGGCCAGCAAGCCTTTGTGCTTAAGGCTGCCTGAGGCCAACAGGTGCTCAATAATGATTTTGTAGCCGACGCCTAAGTGGTTTTGCATGGCTTGCGCCAAATTGGCCACCTTACGTTGTTGATCGTCTAAAACGACGCCCTGGTTCAGATAACGGGCATTGAGTTGCTTGCAGACAAAATGAATTGGGCCGCGCACCAAATCCATTAGCTCGATACGCGCGGTATCGGAGACCTTGAGCCGATTAAATTCGATTATGGCGTGATAAAGCTGTCGAGACACCTCGCCAATATTGGCCATTGGCAGATCGTTAACCCAGGCTTTTAGCTCCCGGGCCGTCGGATCGCAAAAGCTTAACGTTGTCTGGTTTTGCTCCGGTACCTTTAAATAGGGTTGGTCGCGGTCTGCCATAAGCGTCCCCTGTTGTTATCAACGTCAGTATAGCCGCATTTCTCAATCGTCAAGTTTTGGTCTGGTGTTGGCTTAGTCTTTGACCATTATTGGCTTTGGTATTCGCCATGTCTTGGATGCAGGCCCTTTGTTATCAACTCAAGCGTTGTTAGAAGCTTAGCCATAATTTTCCATAAATTGGCTGAGACTTATCAAGTAAATGGCTTTAAGTGGCTATAAGAGTATTGAGAAAACAGAATCGCTGGGCGCTTGTGCGGAGGTTTAATGACCGATATAGCAGCTGTTGAACATTAGAGGACGGCCACGGAACAGGGCGAAGGGGAGCAGGAGGGGATAAAAAAGGAGCGCATTGCGCCCCATTTAATGAATCAGTTACTGCGCTTGTTAACCAGGGCTGCCAATTTGGACTGCATTCGGTCGCCCGAGCTCGCTTCATCGACCGGCTTGGCCGATGGTGCCCGGGCGGCCTCGTCGGAGACCTTAGGGCTTTGCGTCGGCTTGACTTTATCGCTGGCCGGCTTGCGGGTATTCTTACGAGGGCCCTTGGCCTTGCCGGGAGCGGGGCGTTTAAGCGCGCGCTTACGATCGATTTCGGCCAGTTTTTCCAACGCATGGGTGGCTTCTTCAGCAGATACCTTCCCAGTGACCGTGCCCCCAAGTGTAACGCGCTCGGCGTCTAAGGCCAGGCAGGCAACATAGGAACGAGTACGCACATAGAGATTAAGCGCGCGTCGAATGCGAGTCTTGGATAATTTCCCGTCCGTTGCAATGGCTTCATGTATTCCAATTTGCAGTGGTTTCGGCTTGGAGGCATCAAAAACTTCCGGATACAATAGACATAATTCGTCCAGCGCCTTGCGATTCGCTTCATATTCTTTTTTGCGTTTCGCTTCTTGCTTCTTTTGACTATCTTCGGGTACTTCTGGCGTAATAATAGGCTGTTCAGACATGGGTATCTTTTGAGCATCTGTAAATTGGATGCGCGCAAGGATACAAGGTTATGAACGATTTTGACAGTTGAAATGGCCCTTAAGCACTGAAAGTTTCCTCCATTGGGGGTCAGCGAGACAGAAATTAGGATTGGCGCTACGATGATGTCGGCGCCAGGCTCTGTAAAGGGCGTTTGCATAATACCGTATTACCCGGCGCATCGACCGGGCATCGTGAGCATAGGCCGATTCAGGCATCCTGCCCTAGGCGTTGGCCCAAACTGACGCTGGCGCCCTGTTTTATGTCCTCAGACCAGCGAATTCCGCCCGGCTCAAAGGCCAGGATGACGGTGCTGCCCAGTTTAAATCGGCCCATTTCTTGACCCCGATCGAAAGCCGGTGCCGGATTGTCAAAGGTCTGCTCTTGGATTCGTCGTCGCCACGGAGCTACCACACCTGACCAGGTTGTCTCTATGCTCGCGACGATCATTGCACCGACCAGGACCATAACAAATCGGCCTTGTGGCGACTCAAATTCACAGACCAAGCGCTCATTGCGCGCAAACAAGCGCGGCACCGTATCGGCCGTTAATGGATTGACACTAAAAAGCTTGCCTGGAATAAAACGCGTCTTAACGAGGCGAGCCGCCATCGGCATATGGATCCGATGGTAGTCTTTGGGCGATAGATAGAGGGTGGCGAATTCACCCTGATCAAACTGTTCGGCCATTGCGGTGTCACCGCCCAGCAACTCGCGTAGAGAGTAGTCCCGGCCTTTAGCTTGAATGAGTCGCCCCGCCTCGATACGACCAAATTGGCTAACACAGCCGTCTACCGGGCTGACCCAATCGGCTGCGCTGCCGGCGATCGGCCGGCGATCCGACTTCAGCGCTCGGGTAAAAAAGTCATTAAAAGAATGGTAGTCGGTTGCCTGTTCGCGTTCGGCTTCGGCCAGATTGATATCGAAGCGACGCAGGAAGAATCGGATCAACGGGTCGCGTATCCAAGGCCATTCAGACTCGGCTAGAATGCCGACAAGTCGTGAAAATAGGTGGTGTGGTAACAGATATTGGCCAGCAATAAAGAGAGTGTCTTTGAAGGTATTAGTCATGATTTCACTTTTGTTAAGGCGGTGTTCCAGTCGGCACAATACTCTCGGAACAATTTATAGTCGACTGCATTTAACGGTTCGGGCTGATTGCAGCCGTCAACATAGAGCAGCATGGTAATCTTTTGGTCGACCGCAAAGGAGCGGAGGAAAAAATCTCCGTCACCCGCGGCGGCAATCAAGTTCGCCGGCAATAACTTTGCCGCCTTTGGCCTATTGGATGGGTTAACCCATAACGCGGTGATACGCTTACTAAATTCCAATAGGATGCTCGACGATTGAATCGGCAGGGTTAAGGAACCTAATGTCGCGTTCTCTTTGCATCCTGCGCGGCCAAAGGCCTGCCAGGCGTCGTTCTGTATTTCAAAGACCACAATCCGAGACAGGCCCAAGCCGCGTTGCAAGCCATAGAACGCACTTTTATGGATCTCGCTCGGGGAGTGCCAATTTTTTTCAACACCAAACTGTCGCTGTATCTGGCCTTTCATATTTAGGTCAACGGCTTTGCGTTGTAGCGCTGGCGGGCTGACTTTGTCAGCGGCAGTCGTTGTAGCGACTGGTTTTTGTTTGGCCACAGGGGTGGGCCGCGGCTCCACAGGCGCTGTTGGCTCCACTGGCTCCATTGGCGCTGTTGGCGGTGTTGGCGGTGTTGGCGCTACTGGCGCTGTTGGCGCTGTTGGCGCTACCGGGCGGGCCTTGGGTAATTCGGTGTCGGTAATCGCAGCGTGCGGCTTGGCAGGCTTGTTGGCTATCGGCTGGTCGGTGTCGGTCGATACGGTCGTCGCGGTGCTGCTGTCGCCTGGTTGCTGAGCCACTAGGCGGCGTGCCGCCAAGGCCGCATGGGGTGAGGTGATTTCTCGCGCGGCGGTGGTCACCCAACGTTTGAGTATGGGTCGAAATTCAGGCATGCCGAGAGAGGTTTCGCCCATTTTGCAAAGGCTGTCGAGCGCCTCTGATAGCCAGTCCTGGCGCACCACAAAGGCCAATTCATGACTGAATGGCAAAAAGAACTTTAGCGCAGCCTGTCTCGATGTGCGTATTTCACCGGCACTGGGTAGTTCATCATTAGGCTTACTCGGCACAACAGGGAGTTGAAAATGCCGGCAGAGTTTTTCATTCCAAGCTCTGACTTCCATGCCCAATAGCTCGCGCAGCAGCGCGTCGCGGTTTCCTCCCTGCTCTACGCTCAACTCGATATTGGCCATTTTTTCCGGTTCGAGTAGCCAGAGGACCCATAAACCCAAGTCATAAAAGAGGGTTGTCCAATAATCGCCTTCAGACCAGGGGATTTGACGAATTTCGTACCATTGGCGCATTAAACTGGCGGCCACCAAACTATCACCTATAGCGCGCAGCAGACCTTCAACCTCCACACTATCCTCGTCAACGCGAGGTACCTTTGCGCACAGCTCAACTAAGCGAGTACTGCCCAAGAGTGACACCGCATGGTCGAGAGTTTTAGCCGACATATCTTGTCCGGAGATCATCTTATTGGCAGAACGGAACAGATGGATGGTTAAAAGTGGGTCTTCACGAATAAGGCTCATCCAATCCAGTAGCGGGGCATCTGCTGAGGGCAAGGCCTTAATCGGTAGGATCGCGGGTAGCTGAAGCTTCTGCGCTCGAGCAAACCAATCTGCATTGTTCTTCATGAATACACGTATTTCTTTTGCTTCCGGGCGGGCACTATAGCAAAGGTTGGCGGGCTTTTCTGGACTGCGCTTAAATACCCTGGTCGAGCTACATAAAGTTGCCTAGTTTCGCCCAGGCTCCCTTGCTAACATCCCGACGGTCGAAGTCGGACAGGCTGGATAATTGTGCGCAATTAACCGAATGAAGCCTTAGGTAGGGTAAGGGTTTTTCGGGAAATTCGCGTAAATCACCGAGCATCAAGGCTGGGAAGACCGGGTTTTGGTCGAAATAACCCATTTTAAGGGCTCTTAAGCCCTGTTTTAACGGTAATATCTCGATCACACCGGCCGCTTTAGCATGACCCGATAACAACAGCTGGGGTTTTCCCTGGATGACCTTAGGGTAAATAACGATCGATGTTTTGGACACAGCGGTGGCGTTGATTCGGCTGAAAATGGATTCGAATTGGTTGAAGTCAGGCAATACCACCAAGCGTTTCCGGTCCATCGGCCCTGTTAACTGTGAGCTGTATGCACAATAGAGCTTCTCGACCGATGAGGAATAAACCATAAAACTGTTTTTGAACAGGTTAAAAAACCGCATCGCATTATCCGGCGATCTAAAATCCTCCAGATTCCAAACCAGATCACGAGGCTGATTCGCTCTGCCAGTCATCTTATATCCCTATTTGCTCTTCTTGTGTCTTTATTATGGTGGAGCAAACGCTGTTTCCGCAAATCTGCTATTAGAGTTTTTAGCTATTGAAGTGCGGTTAGATACCCAAGCGCTGGTTATAATCGCCCCCTATTAATGCAGTCGACCAAGGTGTGAAAGCTGCGTCCCAGGGCCGTTGCATGCGCGCTAGATTAGGTAGGGTTTGATGTCATCGACATCAATCTGGACTGGCAACATATGGTCCCGAGCATATTCGCGCCATACCCCGCTGGTGAGAAAGAGTTCAAAGACATCCGGATCGATGTGGTGCTCCGCCTTCATCGTGCGCAGGATGGCAAAGGCCTGACTTAGTGGCATCGGCGGTTTGTAGGGTCGCTCTTTGGCTGTCAACGCTTCGAATACATCAGCCACGCCCATAATGCGCGCGGGTATCGACATCTGATCGCGCGTTAGCCCCTTGGGGTAACCAGTTCCATCCATCCGTTCATGGTGCCCCCCGGCGTACTCTGGGACCCTCTTTAGTTTGGCAGGAAAGGGCAGGTTTTCTAGAACTTCGATGGTCAGGTTGATGTGTCGGTTAATATGCGCACGTTCATCTTCATTGATGGTGCCGCGCGTGATGCACAGATTGATGACCTCATCAGGGCAGAGCAACTCCCGCTCCTGTCCAAACGCATCTTGCCAAGTAGTTTGCGCAATGCTCTTCACCTGATCCTTTTCTGCGTCGGACATGAATTCGCCACCCTTGTTGATGCGCTCGATAAAGACCAGGTCTGAGCGAATCTGCACCCGTTCTTGCTCGCCTGCGGCATAGGCGACACGGGTTGCGAAACGGGCCCGAATGGCATCGATGCCGTCGTGTAAGTGTTCCAGCTTGGTGCCCTTGTTCAACACATTCTCCGATGTTGCCAGCTTGCCGCAGTCGTGTAACCAGGCCGCTACATGGAGCTCATACCAGCCATCTTGATCGAGATCGAAATCTTTAAAATAACCGTTCTGTTGAGCGCAAGCCGCGCCGGCGATCAGTTCGGTTAATACCGGAATGCGCTGGCAATGTGCCGAGGTATGGGGCGAACGCACATCTATTATTTGCGCGAGAGCCTTAATAAAGGCATCCAGCAAGTTTTTATGGCTATCGACCAGCTTATGATTGTCGAGGGTAATGGCGGCAAACTTGGCCATGGCTTCGACGGTAGCCTGGTCTTCGATGCTGAACGTGTGCAACTGGCCCTTGGCATTGCGGGCGTTGAGGAGCTGCATGACGCCGATTACCTGCTGGTCATGGTTGAGCAGCGGCACGGCCATAATAGAGCGTGACCGATAATGATGGGATTGATCAAAAACGCGGGTGCCGGAAAAATCAAAATGGTTGGTTTCATAAGCGTCTTCGATGATCACCGTGTCCTTGGTCAAGGCAACAAAGGAGGCTACATTGGCATGGTTTGGTTGGCCGTCGATATAGAGGGGTATAGGCCGCCAACCGCTGGCGGTTTTGGCCTCGGCATCATAGATGCGAATATTTAATGCCGAATTCCGGATAGCGGTAAACATTAGACAGGCCGATTCGTCCTCGCCACTGACGCGGTAGAAGGTCCCGCCTTCGGCCCCGGTGATGCTCTGTGCCTCGGTTAAGATCAGGTTCATGAGCCCTGATAAGCTGGTTTCTTGCGCTAGACGGATTAACAATTCCCCCGAGGTATTGAGGCTCCAAGCCAACTGGCTGCTTGGGCGGAGAGGCCTAGATTGGCTGCGCATGGGGGAGGTTGTCCAAATGAGAGTTCAAGCTAACCTTAGTAGGGATTGTGTTTCGTTGCCCAGGCTTTTTGTAGTTAATTGTTCATAATGATTGGCACGGGCATCAGGCGAGTCAATCGATTGATGACCCTAAGGAAATAGTAACCTCACAGGGTCAAAATTAAGGCGAAAACTCTTTAGAAACAGCGTGATATTTGTGCGCCAGCTTGACAAGGCGTAATGCCGAACGTATGTTTAAAACGATCGTTTGAAAAGCGGGTCGAGCAGCTTTAGTTACACGCCAATCCGCACTGTTCAAACCAAAACAACTCATAAGATTGACGCCCCTGAGTGGGCCAAGAAGAGAGGTCACCGCAATGCCAGCCTATAAAACCCCATTACGAGATCTGCAGTTTGTGCTGCATGAAGTGCTCGATTCTGCGACTCATTACGCTGCAATCGGGGCTGACGATGCCAGTACCGATATGATCGATGCGATCATTATCGAAGCGGGAAAATTCTGTGAAGAGGTCTTATCGCCCTTAAATAGCGTGGGTGATATCGAAGGGTGTGTGTATCAAGACGGTACGGTGACCACCCCAACCGGCTTTCGGGCGGCCTATCAGCAGTGGGTCGAGAACGGCTGGCCCTCCTTGGCCCAGCCGGTCGAATTTGGCGGTCAGGGCTTGCCGGCGTCGATTGGCAGTGTGGTCTCCGAGCTAGTCTCAGAGGCGAACTGGTCTTGGGGCATGTACCCCGGCCTGTCGCACGGAGCGATGAATACCATCGAGATCCATGGTACCGATGAGCAAAAATCGACCTATCTCACCCAACTGGTCTCCGGTGCCTGGACCGGTACCATGTGTCTGACCGAACCCCATTGTGGCTCGGATCTGGGCACGCTCAAAGCCAAGGCTGAATTGAACGCCGATGGCAGCTATGCGATCACCGGCACCAAGATATTCATTTCCTCCGGTGAGCACGATATGGCTGAAAACATTGTCCATATAGTACTTGCCCGACTGCCCGACGCTCCGGAGGGCACTAAAGGTCTTTCGTTGTTTATTGTGCCAAAAATCCTACCCGATCAGAGCCGGAACCAGGTCCGTTGCGGCTCCATCGAACATAAGATGGGTATTCACGGCAACTCAACCTGTGTGATGAACTTTGATGGCGCGACCGGCTTTTTGGTCGGACCGGAGCACGCCGGGTTGCGTTGCATGTTTACCTTTATGAATTTCGCCCGCCTAGGCACCGCAATGCAAGGGGTTGCCTCGGCTGAGCTGTCGTTCCAGGGCGCCTTGACCTATGCCCGTGAACGGCTGGCCATGCGCTCCTTAACCGGTGCCAAGGCGCCAGACCTGGCGGCCGATCCGATTATTGTGCACCCCGATGTGCGCCGTATGCTGCTAACCCAAAAGGCCTTTGCCGAAGGTGGCAGAATGATGCTGCACGACGCCGGCTTTATGGTCGATCGAGTTAAGCAGGGAGAAACCGAGGCGATTCGTGATGATGCCAATGAGCTGCTGTCGTTCATAACCCCCATTGCCAAGGCATTCCTAACCGAGGTGGGTACCGAGGCGGCAAACCACGGTGTGCAGATTTATGGCGGTCACGGCTTTATTCGTGAATGGGGCATGGAGCAGATTGTCCGTGACAATCGTATTTCCCAGCTCTATGAGGGCACCACCGGGATTCAGGCGCTCGATTTGTTGGGTCGTAAGGTATTAATGACCCAGGGAGAAAGCCTAAAACGCTTTACCAAGATCATTCACAAACTCTGTCAGGAGTTGGACGGCAATAGTGAGTTACAGCCGTTGGTCGAGCAACTGCAGGCCGCCAACAAAGAATGGGGCGATGTCACGCTGCAGATCGGCATGAAGGCGATGCAAAATCGTGAAGAGGTCGGCGGAGCCGCAGTCGACTTCCTGATGTATTCTGGCTATGTTATGTTGGCTTACTACTGGTTGCGCATGGCCAAAACGGCTCAAACGGCGCTCGCAACTGACACCGACGAACGTGACTTCTATTTGGCTAAGATCAGCACCGCACAGTTTTATTTTGCGCGTATCTTGCCGCGCACCCTGTCCCACAAGGCGATGATGTTAGCCGGTGTAGACAGTATTATGGCGCTCGATGAGTCTCATTTCGCGTTTTAGCCTTTTTCAGCAACGGCAACTGAGTACCCGGTTAGTGTGACCGGGTGGGCCGGGCAACACATAACAGGGTATTTACGATGGCATCATACAAGGCTCCCCTTCGCGACATTCACTTTATTTTGGCTGAGGTTTTTAAGGTTGATCCCCTGTGGGCCTCAATGCCGTCCACGGCCGATGCGTCGATGGAGCTGGCCGATGCCATCTTCGAGGAGGGTGCTCGTATCTGTGAAGCCGAACTCCTGCCGTTGAATCGCCAGGGTGATGAGGAGGGGTGCACTTATCTGGATGGCAAGGTGACCACACCAAGCGGTTTTAAGGCTGCCTATCAAACCTACGCCGAGAGCGGCTGGGTCGGCCTGGGTGGGGATCCGGAGTATGGCGGCCAGGGCTTGCCTAAGATGTTAACAGTCATGTTCGAAGAGATGGTCTACGCGGCCAATACCTCCTTTGCCCTTTACCCGGCCTTAACGGCCGGGGCCTGCCTAAGCCTACTCGCACACGGTTCTGAAGAGCTCAAAAAAACCTATTTACCGGCCATGTATGAGGGCCGCTGGGCCGGTTCGATGTGCCTTACCGAACCTCATTGTGGTACTGACCTCGGTATCCTCTCCACCAAAGCGGTGCCCAATGGCGCCGGTCATTATGATATTACCGGTACGAAGATCTTTATCACCGGTGGCGAGCACGACCTGACCGAAAACATCATCCATCTGGTACTCGCCAAGCTGCCCGACGCGCCGAAGGGACCGCGCGGCATCTCGCTGTTTCTGGTGCCCAAGATGTTGGTCACCGAGGACGGCCAATGCGGTGCGCCGAACCAGGTTCGGTGTGGCAGTATTGAACACAAGATGGGCATTAAGGGCTCAGCCACCTGCCTGATGAACTTCGATGGGGCTACCGGCTATCTGGTCGGCGAGGCCAATAGGGGGCTGGCCGCGATGTTTACCATGATGAACTACGAACGACTGTCGATTGGCCTGCAGGGTGTGGGCTTGGGTGAGGTCTCCTACCAATCGGCACGGGCCTATGCTCTGGATCGCCGACAGTCGCGAGCGCCGGGCGGCGCCGTGTCGCCAGAGCATGCCGCCGACCCCATTATGGTCCATCCGGATGTGCGTCGCATGCTCTTAACCCAGCGGGCCTATAACGAGGGCGGACGAGCCTTTGCCGCCTATGTTGGCATGTGGCTTGACCTTGCTAAGGGCCAACCGGATCCGGTTGCGGCGCACAAGGCGGCGGCCCTGGTGGCACTGCTGACACCGGTCGCTAAGGCCTATTTTACCGATCGTGGCCTGGATACGACAATCTTGGGCCAGCAGGTCTTAGGCGGTCATGGTTATATCCGCGAATGGGGCATGGAGCAGTTTGTCCGCGATGCCCGCATCGCCCAAATTTATGAAGGGACCAATGGTATTCAGGCGCTCGATCTCATGGGCCGCAAGGTGGTTGGAGACCAGGGCAATGCCTTTAAATTATTTCATCAGGAAGTGAGCGCCGACATCGCCGCCGCCGAGCCGTCCGATCCTCGAGCCCAGGCCTTAAGCGTGGCGTTGGGCCAACTCAGTCAAGCCACCGACTTTGTGATTCAACAGTCATCGCACGACGCCAATGCGATCGGCGCAGCGAGCTGCGATTATTTGAATCTATTCGGATTGACGGCCTATGCCCATATGTGGCTGAAAATGGCGCAGGTGGCCAAGCAGGAGGAAGGTGACTTCTACCGGGCTAAACTGGCCACGGCGGATTTTTTCTTTCAGCGCCTGTTGCCGGAATCTGGCGCCTATCTGGCCAAGGTTTTGGCCGGCAGCGGCACTCTGATGGCCTTGGATGCCGACCTGATGTAGGCACCCAATAGCGCTGGCGGCTAAGCCGGCGGTGCGTGTCGCGGCCTTAAAGGCCGGGCGCATCCTGGGCCAGCTCGACGGCGATATCGGCGGCTAAACGGGCGTTGTTTAGCACCAATTGGATGTTACTGGCCAGGCTGTCGCCGCCGGTTAATTCCGCTACTCGGGCGAGCAGGAAGGGCGTCGATGCCTTGCCGTGTATCTGTTGCGCTGCTGCCTCCGCTAAAGCCGTTTCGATCGCCGTCTTGATAATTTCTTCTGGCATCGCCGCGGCTTCTGGAATCGGATTGGCAATGACCACTCCGCCGTTCAGATCTAAGCGCCATTTAACCGCCAAGAAGCGCGCG
>JBLHFL010000027.1:0-12997 GCA_047618105.1 Granulosicoccus sp. | reverse complement strand
CAACCCGGGCATCTCAGTTAAGTTATCGGCCCTCTACGCCCGTTATGAACCCCTACAAAAACCCCAAGTGATGACGGTGCTAGTCGAGCGCACGCGCACCTTGGCGCGTCTGGCACGGGCCGCCAATATGGGCTTTAACATAGACGCCGAAGAATCGGATCGCCTCGATCTGTCTTTGGATGTAATCGAAGCCGTCTTGGCAGACCCGGAACTGGCCGGTTGGGACGGCTTCGGTGTCGTGGTGCAAGCCTACAACAAACGGGCCAGCGCGGTCATCGATTGGCTCCATGCTGTTGCCCTGCGACTCGATCGCCGGCTCATGGTGCGCCTGGTTAAGGGTGCCTATTGGGATGCCGAGATCAAACGCGCCCAAGTGCTCGGCTTGGCCGGCTTCCCACTCTTTACCCGCAAGACCGCAACCGACCTGGCCTATATCAGCTGTGCCAAACAGTTATTTGAGCTGAGCGATCAACTCTACCCGCAATTTGCCACCCACAATGCCCACACCCTGGCGGCGGTGCTCGAATTGGCCCCGGAGGGTGCACGCTATGAGTTCCAACGGCTGCACGGTATGGGTGAAAATCTGCACGCTATCGTCCGCAAGCAGGCGCAGACTCGCTGCCGAATCTATGCCCCAGTGGGCAGTCATGAAGAACTGCTGGCATATCTAGTGCGCCGACTGCTTGAGAACGGCGCTAACAGCTCCTTCGTCAATCAAATCGGGGATGCCAATGTGCCCGCGGCCGATTTAGCGCAGGATCCCTTTGCCGCCTTGCCCCGCCTGATTGATCAGGGCCAGCATCGCGCCGTGCGCTCACCCGTTGAGCTATTTGGCAACACGCGCGCCAATTCGCTCGGCGTCGACCTCAACGATGTATTGGCATTGGACACGCTCAATAGCCAGCGTGCGCTCTGGGCCGACCACCTTTGGCAGGCAGGCGCTAGCTTGCCAAACACTCCGACCGATCCAACCGCACAGCTGCGCTTTAACCCGGCCAATTTGACTCAAGCGGTCGGCCGGGTCAACGACGCCAGTGCCGATCAAGTCGATGCGGCCTTGGATTTGCTCGAACAGGCCAGCCCGATGGCCAAGGCAGAACGGCTGCACGCTTTGCGCACCACGGCGGATTTATTCGAAAGCCACTACCCAGAACTCTTCGCCCTGCTAGCGCGTGAAGCGGGGAAGACCCTGGCCGATGCGGTCGGTGAGGTGCGCGAAGCCATCGATTTCTTGCGCTATTACGCTGACCAGGCCGATCTGCAAACGACCGATGCAGGACTGGGTTTGGTGGTGTGCATCTCGCCATGGAACTTCCCCCTGGCAATCTTCGTCGGCCAAGTTGCCGCCGCCCTCGCTATGGGCAATAGGGTTATTGCCAAGCCGGCCGAACAGACACCATTGATTGCGGCGCGTGCCGTCGAACTGATGTACGACGCCGGCATCACGCGCGACAACCTGGTCTTGTTGCCGGGCTCGGGCGTTGAGATCGGCACCCGCCTGCTCAGTGATGCGCGCATCAAGGGCGTCTGCTTTACTGGCTCAACCGGCACGGCGCAAATTATTCACAAAAATATCGCCGACCATCTGGACCCCAGCACCCCGCTGGTAGCGGAAACCGGCGGACTCAATGCCATGATTGTCGACTCCACAGCCCTGCCGGAACAGGCGGTACGCGATATAGTTGCGTCCGGCTTCCAGTCCGCGGGGCAACGCTGCTCGGCCTTGCGCATTCTCTATATCCAAGAAGATATTGCCGATAAGGTCATTCCGATGCTGGCCGGTGCGATGGACCTGTTAATCCTGGATGACTGCTGGCAGACCACCACCGATGTCGGACCATTGATCGACGCCGCGGCGCAAACCAAAATCCAGAACTACGTCGACCAGCAGAAAACTGCCGGCAATCTGATTAAACAGCTGCCGGCTCCAAGCGGCGGCTATTTTGTCGGTCCGGCGCTGATTGGGGTGACCGGCATCGCCGATCTGGGTGAGGAAATATTCGGACCTGTAGTGCATGTCGCCCGTTTCAAGGCTGAAGACTATGGTTCGGTGATCGAGGCAATTAACGCCAGTGGTTATGGCCTTACCTTCTGCCTGCATTCACGCATCGAGCAACGCATCGCCCAGACTTGCCAGAGTGTTCATGTTGGCAATACCTATATTAACCGCAATCAGATTGGCGCTGTGGTCGGCAGCCAACCCTTTGGCGGCGAAGGACTCAGCGGCACCGGCCCCAAGGCGGGCGGGCCACACTATTTGCCAACCTTTGCCCAGCCGAGCCGAATGCTCGCCGCGCAAACGGCCAACGACCTGATGCATTTGCCAGTGCCCCTGGTTCAACAAGCTTTATCGGCCTTGACACCAATCTCGGCCGAGATCGTTGCAGAGCCGATTGACCTGCCCGGACCGACCGGCGAAAGCAACCGTTTAACGCTGTGGAGCCGAGGGGTCTTTATCTGCCTCGGCCCCGATGCCCAAACGCTGCAACAGCAGTATGAATCGGTGCGCGCAGCCAAGGGTCGGGCTTTGCTCATCGGTCCCGATTTGGGCGTACCCGATTGGCTGCGTACCAGTCTGGCCGACGGCAGTGCGCTAGCTCTAGTGGGCCAATTGGCACCGGACGATCTGGCGAGCTTAACGGGTTTTGTGGGTCTGTTGTCGAATCAGGCGGAACCGATCCAACGCAGCTTGCGCCAAGCCTTGGCACACCGAGCCGGTGCGCTACTGCCGTTGTTGACGGTGCCGGTGCGTTTATCGAGTCTGGTGATCGAACGCCACGTCTCGATCGACACCACCGCCAGCGGTGGCAATGCCGAACTGCTCACGATCGCGGAGTAACAAGGGGCCATCAGGCCTCAGGGGTATAGAGAAAGATCAAATCTTGATCCATGCCCTTGGGGTCGTTCGAACGTTCGAAAATCAATAAATCTTCGGTACCGATCAGGCAATGTTCCATTCCGGGTACAAAGGCGTATCGGTCACCGGGTACCAGTGCATGGACCCGCAGCGTTGCCTCGCCCCGCTCACCCACCAACAGTAAACCTCGCCCTTCAATTACCTCAATTTGCTCTTGTTTTACACTGTGTGTTTCCAGCGCCAGGTAGCCGCCGCGCTGCACCACTAAATACTTTTCAACTGTCGGCGGCGCGAGCCGGGTGATCACCACCCCGCCCCACGGCGTGGGAATAACGCTATCGGCCACGGCACCTTCGGCAATGCGCGCTTTCAGCTCATCGAATTGGGCCTGCGGGGCCCCGTCCTGGTGCGCAACCTGGCTCAGCCAGAGCGAACAGCTAGCACGGCAAAAGGCATTGAAGCTAGCTTGTGAATCAATTCGGCCAAATTCAGCCAAGCCATCAGCCAGGGTGGACAGATCCGGATCTGCCGCAAGGGCAGCGAAATTCACTTCAAAAACATCCGCTGCCGATGGGCTTGGGTTGGTCATGCCGAGGTCCTTTGAATCATTAGAATGGGTTTGGGTTGTACGCAGCGTGGGGTCAACCAGGCCGGCCAGAAAAGCCTGCCAGGCCGTTGGATAGTGATCGTCCACTATCACCACCGGCGCGGTCTGCTCGTCATCGCTCAGTTGCAGGGTAACACGATGCGCCAGCAACAGTTGGTGCGGGCTCAATAATTGCTGGCGATGCGCTGGCGTCAAGCTGTCGGCCAATCGATGCAGGTAATACTCACCCTGATGAGCGTAAATCTTGTCGCCGACGATGGCGTGGCCCAAATGCGCCAAATGCGCGCGGATCTGATGCTTGCGCCCGGTGACCAGTTCACATTCGATCAGACTATAACCGGCCATGCGCTGTACAACCCGAAATCGGGTGGTGCTGGCCTTACCTTTTTCATCCGCGCGACAGACATGCATCTGACAACGGATCGGACTGTCGGCCCGAACGGCCAATTTATTACTGACCTCCAGCTCGGTCCAATCGGGTGTCCCATAGACGATGGCTTGGTAGATTTTTTGCGTCACCAGGGTGTGGAATTTCGGTTGCCAGAGCTTCGCCTGATCGCTGTTTTTCGCGAACAATACAATGCCGGCCGTTTCCTGGTCGAGCCGATGCAGTAGCTGGGCCTCGGGCCAATCCCCCGTGCGCCGGACTAACGCCGTCAAGGTATTGTAGACATTTCGTGTGGTGCGGTGCACCGGCAGGTTGGCCGGCTTATGCACGGCAAAGAGCGCATCGTTCTGCCAGAGCAGCTGCCAGCCAATATCCACCGCCTCCTCACTGTAGTGATTAAGGCAAAAACTGAGCTGCTGGCCAAGGCGTAACAACGGATTGCCAACGACGACCGAATTATCGACCAGGGTGGTATCGGCTACCAGCCGCGCGGCCCAATCGTTGTTGTCGATAAAGGGAAAGTAGCCATCAAGGTAGGCGTATAGGCTCAAGCCATCGCCCTGATGACTAACAACGGCCTTAAAGGTGACATCCATCTTCGCTTTATACCTTTTGGCGCGGTGAGCCCGGTGTGTATGGGGCAAGGAATCCGAAGGGTACTCGACCTTAGGGCCCGCAGTATAGCCTTGCCGCCGTTATTTATTAAGAGGCCCAGCCTCTGGATCGACCTATTAGCGGCTAATGTTCGCTAACGTCGTGCGGCTCAAGTTGTAAAATGTGCTTCTAGCTCGCTATACAGGCAACGCGACTTGGGCCCTAGCGGCGATCCGCCTTTAATCGGGCTAGGACCAACCGCAGTGCGCGCTGCCAGTCCGATGCGCTGACACCCAGCCGTTGCCTCAGTAATGAACTATCCAGGGCCGAATAGGCCGGCCGCGCGGCCTCGCTATGGAACTCGGCGGCTGGGATTGGCACTAGGCTGGGTCGTTGCTGGAGCAGTCCGAGCGCATCTGCGCTGGCTACTATGGCTTGGGCAAAGTCGTACCAACTGAGCACCGAATTCCCGGCATAGTGAAACAGACCGGTCGGCCTTGGACCGGCAATCGAGGAGTCCCAGGCCACTAGCCGCTTGACCACCTGAGCCAGATCGCCGGCATAGGTCGGGCAGCCCAGTTGATCGGTGACCACTTGAATGGGTTCGGCTGCATTGGCTAGACGCAGCATCGTCTTGACAAAGTTAGTGCCGTATTCGCTGAACAACCATGAGGTCCGAATCATGGTGACGCGGCAGGCAGAGGCTAACACCACCTGCTCGCCGGCCAACTTACTAGCGCCATAGACCGATATTGGATGCGGAGCCGCTTGTTCTTTATAGGGCGCCGGTCCGGTGAGGGGTTCACCGTCGAAGACATAGTCGGTGGAAAAATGTATCAGGTCGGTGTCGGTGTGCAAGCACAGTTCCGCCAGTCGACCCGGGCCTTGGGCATTCACCTGGTGAGCAGACTCGGCCTCGGTTTCGGCCCGATCAACCGCGTTATAGGCGGCGGCGTTGATGACCATATCGGGACGATGCTGGTCAAAGGCGGCGCGCAGTTGAGCGGGGTCGGTTAGGTCGAGGTCGTGTCGAGTCAGTGGTACCAGCTGGGCGGGGCCATCGCGCAGGGCATCCTGCACGCAGCGGCCTAGCTGCCCTGCGGCGCCAAGCAAGAGAACCTTCACGCGCTGTCGGCCGGCGTTTTGGTCCGGCATACCTCAGCGAAGAGCGCTCCCTGCTGGTCCTTGACCGATAGAATCGGTGCGTCTGTGCTGCTTGGCCAGGCCACCGCAACGGTCGGGTCGTTCCAAATCAGGCAGCCTTCATCGCTCGGATCGTAAAAGTCGGTGCACTTGTACTCCACATCGGCACCGTCGGATAAGACTAGAAAGCCGTGCGCCAAACCGGGCGGTATCCAGAGCTGATGTTTGTTGTCGGCCGAGAGGAGCAGACCTTGCCATTGGCCATAGCTGGGCGAGTCGGGGCGAATATCAACCACCACATCAAAGACCTCCCCAGACACCACGCGTACTAGCTTGCCCTGCGGTTTTCGGCGCTGAAAATGCAAACCGCGCAGCACCCCCTTGCGGGAATAACTGTGATTGTCCTGCACAAAATCGAGTTCAATATTGAGCGCCGACCGATAGTCCTGCGCCTGGTAGGTTTGCAGAAAGAACCCGCGTTCATCAGCGAAGACACGCGGCTCAATGAGCTGAACACCCGCTAGGGAAGTCGGGCGCACGTCCACTACTGGTAACCCTCGGCGACCTGGCGCAGATAGCGACCGTAGGCGGTTTGTTGCAACAGCTGCGCGGCCCGTTCCAGTTCGGCTTGACTGAGCCAGCCTTTGCGAAAAGCGATTTCTTCCAGGCACGCGATTTTTAAACCCTGGCGCTGTTCAACCGTTTGCACAAATTGGCCCGCTTCCAAGATCGCATCCGGCGTGCCGGTATCGAGCCAGGCAAAACCGCGCCCGAGGATGGACACCTTGAGTTGCTTTTGGCGCAGATAGGCCTTGTTGATATCGGTTATTTCCAGCTCACCGCGCAACGACGGCCGAATGCTTTTGGCGATCGACACCACCTGATTGTCATAAAAATACAGGCCGGTGATGGCATAGGGAGAGGTCGCCACCGCAGGTTTTTCGACCAGACTCAGCGCTTGACCTTGATCGTCCAGCGTGACCACGCCAAACCGTTCTGGGTGGGTCACATGGTAACCAAACACCGTGGCACCGGTTCGACGAGTCATGGCATCGGCCAGGCGGGTGCTAAAGTGTTCGCCGAAGAAAATATTATCACCTAGCACCAGGGCAACATTGTCCTGGCCAATAAACTGCTCACCGATAACAAAGGCTTGCGCCAGGCCATCGGGTGAGGGCTGCAGCGCATAACTCAGGTGAATGCCGAACTGCCGCCCGTCGCCCAATAAGCGTTTAAAGGCGGGCTGATCGGCCGGCGTGGTGATGACCAAAATATCTCGAATCCCGGCCAGCATCAGCACCGAGATGGGGTAGTAAATCATCGGTTTATCGTACACCGCCAAGAGTTGTTTTGAGGTACTTAGCGTCAATGGATGCATGCGACTGCCGGTGCCGCCGGCCAGCACAATACCCTTCCAGCCGGTAACGCCTTCTGTTGGGTCCGTCATGCGCCGGCTCCACCGATTCGGTTGAGCTGGTAGTCACCGGACAAAACATCTTGCCACCAGTCTTCATTGGTTAAATACCAATCCACTGTCTTGCGTAAGCCGCTGTCAAAACTTTCTTCCGGCCGCCAACCCAGCTCGCGTTCTATTTTACCGGCATCGATCGCATAGCGCGCATCGTGGCCCGGCCGATCGGCGACAAAGGTGATCAGATCGCGAAATTGCCGCACGCCCGCCGGCCGGTTAGGCACCCGTTCCTGCAGCAAATCGCAAATCGACTCGACCACCGCTATATTGGTTTTCTCATTGTGACCGCCGATATTATAGGTCTCCCCTGGGTGGCCCCTGAGCAACACCTGAATCAGCGCCCGGGCATGGTCCGCCACATAAAGCCAATCGCGAATCTGCAAGCCCTGGCCATAGACCGGCAGCGGCTTGCCCTGCAAGGCATTGAGAATGACATGCGGAATCAATTTTTCCGGAAAATGATAGGGCCCGTAATTGTTCGAGCAGTTGGTCACCAGGGTCGGCAAGCCATAGGTGCGGCCCCAAGCACGGACCAGATGATCGCTCGCGGCCTTGGACGCCGAATAGGGCGAGCTGGGTGCGTAGGGGGTGGTTTCGGTAAAGAGGTCGGTTGTGCCGACCAGATCACCATAGACCTCATCAGTCGAGACATGATGAAAGCGGAACTGGGTTTGGGCCGCGGGTGACATAGATTGGAATAGGGTCAAGGCCGCCTGTAGTAGATTAAAGGTGCCCACTATATTGGTTTGAACAAAGGCCCCAGGGCCATCGATTGATCGATCGACATGGCTTTCGGCGGCCAAATGCAGAATGGCGTCGGGCCGATGTTTGAGCACCACGGTAGCGGTCGCCGCGGCATCGTTGAGATCGACCCGTTCAAAGCAATAACGCTCGCCGTGCAACCCGGTTGGGATCGAGGCGAGATTGCCGGCATAGGTCAGGCAATCGAGGTTAACCACCCGGTGCGGGCTGTTGCTGAGCAGCTCCCGAACCACGGCACTGCCGATAAAGCCGGCACCGCCGGTGACCAGCAGTGTTTTCAGGTTCGATTGCACTGGGTTGTAGCCCTATTCAGCCTCTATATTGGTCTTCAGGGAGCGGCGCAGGATCAGATAACCGACAATACCGGAGAACAAAGACCCTACTATAATGCCGACTCGGTCATCGAACAGCATATCGGCGCCCTTGACTTCAAAGGCCAAGGAACCGACGAACAGGCTCATGGTAAAGCCGATACCACAGAGCGCAGCGGTACCGTATAGACTCAGCCAACTCATGCCCTTCGGTAAGCTCGTCACACCCAGCTTTATAAACAAGAAACAGGCGCCAAAGATGCCAATCTGTTTGCCTAAAAACAAACCCAAGGCGATACCCACTGGCACGCCATGAAACAGCTGTTCAGCGCTGATACTGCGTAAATCAATACCCGCATTGGCAAAGGCAAACACCGGCAGGACAAAGAAAGCTACCGCGGAGTGCAGATCGTGTTCCAACTCCCTAAGGGGCGAAACCTGTGGATCCTTGGCTGATCGAATGGGGATGAACATCGCCAAGACGATCCCGGTTAAGGTGGCATGAACGCCAGATTTCAACATGGCGACCCACATCATCGTACCGACGATTAGATACGGCGCTTTGGAGATGACACCCCGCCGATTCAGTAGCGCCAAGATCGGCAAACACAGGCCAAATATGATCAGTGCGGTGAGCGAGAGCTTTGAGGTGTAAAAAATTGCGATAATAATGATGGCGCCTATATCATCGAAGATCGCCAACGAGGTCAGGAAAATTTTGATGGTGACCGGTACTCGCGAACCCAGTAGGGTCAAGACACCTAAGGCAAAGGCAATATCGGTCGCAGTAGGAATAGCCCAACCTTTCTCAGCGACTGGATCGCCATAGTTGAAGTAAAGGTAGATAAGTGCCGGTACCAACATGCCACCAACCGCACCAACACCCGGCAAGATAATATTGCGCCGGTCGCGCAGTTCGCCTTCGAGCATTTCACGCTTGAGTTCAAGACCGACAAGGAAAAAGAATATCGCCATCAGGCCGTCATTAATCCACAGGAGCAAGGGCTTATCAATATCGAGTATGCCGAAGCGAATTTCCACTGGCGTCGCCAGTATCAACTGATAGTAAGGACCTAGAAGGGTGTTGGCGAATAACATAGCCAACATGGCTGACACAATTAGCATTATCCCGCCTGCAGTTTCCATAGCGAAAAAACGTGCGAAAATCGAAGTCTCTTGAGTGTTCATAGCATTCCTATTCGTTAGGTCCGTTTAGTATATTAGCACAGCACTATTAGACTGAGGATAGCAGTAGTTGAGGCTATTTAAAACGGAGTTCGGTCCGAAGATACACGACCAGTCTGTTTACCTACAACTTAGCTACAAAAGACCCAGCTACATAAAGATGCACCGCTTTATATAACAGTTCCCAAGCCGGCAGCGACCCGGACTAAGGTACTGAGACACAAAATCTGGTACTCACCGGCCCAGTCTATGACTTGCGTGGGCTCGCCAACGGCTTGCTGACAAGTGCCGGTTTGGACTGCACGGCAGGTGTCTCCAGTAACGCCAATAATTGCGTCAAAGATCGGTTCAACTGCTCCTGATCGGCTGGATTCAAGCCCGATAGGATCCCTTCCATCGTCTCAACATGGACAGTCATGGCCGCGTCAATGGTACTCAAGCCCTGTAAGCTCAATGTGACCAAGCGATTGCGCGCATCGTCTTGATTATCGTGCCGCTCGATCAACGTCCGGGTTTCAAGTCCTTTTAAACGATGGGTCATAGTGCCCGACGTGACCATCAGGGTCGAAAAAAGTTCGGTTGGGGTCAGGGTAAAGGGTGAACCGGAACGACGTAAAGCGGCCAGCACATCAAATTCCCACGCGGTTAGGCCAAACTTGCCAAAGCTATTATCTAACTGAGGTAGATAGAGCACAGAGCAACGCCGTAACCGCCCTAATATTCCCATCGCCTGTAACGAAAGTTCGGGGCGCTCCTGCTGCCATTGAGCCTGAATTCGATCAACTGCGTCTAACGGAACTGACATATACAACTATCTGGTTAAAAAATGTTGGGCTAATTTATCTTGATCTCAAGAAGAATTCCACGCATCTTTTGATCTAAGATCAATATAAAAACCTCGGAGGGTTTGTGAATCGATTAATCGTGTCCTGTTGGGCACTCGTTGGTGGCGCCACCTTGGCCATTATGATTGGCCTCAACAGCCAATTGGCCGCTCTACTAACGCCGGTCTATGCTTCTTGGCTAGCCCACGGCTTAGGTGCCATTAGCGCATTGCTGATTATCGGCCTCATCGGCCTAACCCGGCCCGTTAGCTTCTCATCGACCAGCGCTAAGGCGCCCTTCTGGTCATATCTTGGCGGAATACCGGGCGCAGTGGTTGTGGTCATGGTGGCCATAACCGTCAACAGCCCACTGGGTCTAACTGGCACATTGGTGCTGTCGATCTGCGGCCAGGTTCTATTTAGCCTACTCAGCGATCAATGGGGCTGGTTTGGCCTGTTCAAACGGCAATTGACGCTACAGCGTCTGATTACCCTTGTACCAATCCTGACCGGTAGCCTGCTCATTATCAGTGCCAAGGGCAGCATCCAGTGATCTATATTGTAATCGCGCTGATAAACGGTGTACTAATCGCCATGTCCCGGGGATTGAACGGTCGACTGGCATCCTCACGCGGCGCCTTCTTTACCAGCTGGATCAATCATCTGGTCGGTTTTGGCTTCCTCACTATAGTCTTGCTTGCTAGTCAGGGTCTGTTTGCTCAATTGGGCACGGTTCCCTGGTACGCCTTCCTGGGAGGCAGTCTAGGGGCGCTCTTTGTTGCCTTGAACAGTTTTGTGCTGGTGCGCTTGGGCACGACTCAAAGCACCCTGCTCATCATCACCGGTCAATTGGCGATCAGTCTGCTAATCGATCTGTGGTTTGGCAAGATCACCCTAGGCTATGACCTGATATCCCTTAAGCTGATCGGCGGCTGCCTACTCTTGGTATTGGGTTTCTACGCGTCGGTGGCACGCCCTGCGCAAAAACGTAGTTAATCGATTAGGCCGCATAGCACCCTAGGTCACTTTAATATTGGAACCCGGACATCTCTGGCGATGCTCTAGGCTAACGCAGCGATTTTAAGACATCACCGGCGATCTCAAACGAGTGTAGACGCGCCGTATGGCTAAAGGTACTGCCCGTGATCAGAATTTCATCGACCTGGGTTCGGGCCAAAAAATCATTCAACTTTTGCCATACGGTATTGGCCGAACCGATCGCCGAACAGCCGAGTACCTGATTCAGGGTGGCCTGCACATTGGCCGGCAAGGATTGAAAGTAACCCTCCTGAGGGGGCGAAAACTTACCCGGTTTGCCGGTATAGAGCCGCACAAAGGCCTGCTGCATCGAACTGGCTAAAAATTCCGCTTCAGCATCGGTATCGGCGGCAATCACATTGAAGCCGGCCATGACATAGGGCTTGGCTAAATGGATCGAGGGCTTGAAGTCACGCCGATACAGGGCAATGGCCGCGAGCAGATCGGCGGGTGCGAAATGCGAGGCAAAGGCATAGGGCAAACCAAATTCGGCGGCCATGCCCGCGCCATAGAGACTGGAACCGAGAATCCAAACCGGCACATCCAAACCGGCCCCGGGCACTGCCCTGACCTGTTGACCGGGTCGCTCTGGTTGAAAATACCCAAGCAGTTCCTCAACATCCTCAGGGAATCGATTAACGTCGGCATTCAAATGCTGGCGCAAGGCTGCCGCCGTTGCGCCATCGGTACCCGGCGCGCGGCCGACACCCAGGTCGATCCGCCCCGGAAACAAGGTTTCCAAGGTGCCAAACTGTTCGGCGATCTGCAAGGGTGCGTGGTTGGGCAACATGATGCCACCGGCACCAACCCTGATACGCTCGGTGCCGGCGGCTATATGGCCGATCAAGACCGAGGTGGCCGCACTGGCAATGCCAATCATATTATGATGTTCGGCCAACCAATAGCGCCGAAAACCTTGCCGCTCGGCCAATTGGGCCAGCTCCAGGGCATTGCGAAACGCGTCTTTAGGGCCTTGCCCTTCGACGACGGGGCACAGATCGAGCATGGAATAGTGAGTCATAGCACCTGCATAGATAGAATGATTGTAAATTAACCGGGGTTGAACGCTGGCCTAAACACCAAGATCATAGGCCCTCAAAGCGTTACCCCCGAAGATCGCCTCTTGCGCCTGGGTATTATTGGGTAGCAGTTGTTGCGCAATAAGGTGCCATTGGCTGTAACCGGCGGCATTTAGGCACACCGGCCAATCACTCCCCCAGATTAACCGCTGACTGCCAAAGACGTCCACCAACAGCGCGATGTAAGGGGCTAAATCGGCTTCAGTCCAGTCATTGCCGGCTTCGGTGACCAGACCGGATACTTTGCAGTAAACCGAGCTGCTCTGTGCCAGCAACGCCATATCCTTGGCCCACTCGGTGAACAGCTGATTGCGAATCTCGGGTTTAGCACCGTGGTCAACCACTACTCGCATAGTGGGATGGCGTTGCACGAGCAGGTGGAGATTAGCGAGGTGATGTGGCAGGACAAGGGCCTCGAACGTCAGGCCCTGTTCAATCAGCGCCTCAAACGCAGGCGTTAAGTGGCTACCCAGCATCCAGTTTGGATCTTCTATATCCTGAATCATCGGGCGCAAGCCCACTAATTTAGGATGCTGCGCCAAGGCACGAATCTGAGCAGGGGCCTCGGTCGAGGCAAAGTCCACCCAACCCACCACACCCTTAATAAAGGAATGTTGATCGGCAAGCGTTAGCAAATATTCGGTTTCGGCGATGGTCGGGGCGGCCTGAACGAGTATGGTGCCATCCACTTGGGTAGAGGCCAGATCTGATGTCAGGTCGAGGGGGAGAAAGTCGCGA
>JBLHFL010000026.1:0-13846 GCA_047618105.1 Granulosicoccus sp. | reverse complement strand
TGGCGTCGAGGCCGGTTCCATCGTTGGTGCCATTGCCAATGAAGGCGGCATTGAAGGTCGCTTCATCAACAACATCACCATCAAGGACACCTTCACTCTGGTTGACTTACCCAAGGGTATGCCGGCCGATATTCTGCAACATCTGCAGAAGACTCGGGTTAAGGGACGACCATTGAATATCCGTGAGTGGTCTGAGTCGACTCCAGCCGGCGGCGCAGAGCGCAAGCCAGCACCACGTCGTGATGCCAGCGGCAGCAGCGATCGCAAGCCAGCACCGCGTCGTCGTTCAGAATAAATCAGCCGGCGGCTCACGCCGCCTCGCGGTAGGTCATAAAAAAAGCGCGCTCAGTGCAAACTGAGCGCGCTTTTTGTTGGCGTCGATAAAAGCCCCATGCCCTCAAATGGGCAGAGCCTCGCGCTAGCCGATAAAGTACTTGATGGCCGCGGCAATGAGCATGATCGGCACCAGAATACGGAACCATTTACTGTAACTGGCCTGTTGCTCGGCCGAGACCTTGGTCGGATTACGAGAGGTAATAAAGAGCACCAGGGCCATAACAACCCCCAGTACCAGCAGAATTTGCACGATCGGTAGCATTAATAGTCTCCAAAAAGTTCGGCAAGTTTGTCACCCGGTTGATCGGCGCGCATAAAGGCTTCGCCAACCAGATAGGCGTGAATCTGGTTATCGCGCATCAGACGGACATCGGCGCCATTGAGGATCCCGCTCTCGGTCACCAGCAAACGCTCGGGGTCGAGCATTTCCTTCAGATCCAGTGTCGTCTGCAGGGACACCTCAAAGGTGTGCAGGTTACGGTTATTGACCCCAATCAGGCGGTTGTCGACCGTCAAGGCCACGCGCAGCTCGGCCGCATCGTGCACCTCGATCAACACCTCCATACCGTAAGCGATGGCCTGCGCATGCAAATCGCGTAGCTGAATGGGATCCAACGCCGAGACAATCAACAGCACACAGTCGGCGCCGATCGCCTTGGCTTCGGCGATCTGGTAGGGGTGAATCAAGAAGTCTTTGCGGATCACCGGCAGGCCGACGGTCTCGCGGACTTGAATCAGATAGTCTTCGTGGCCCTGGAAGAAATCTGCATCGGTCAACACCGACAGGCAGGCCGCCCCGCCGCGCTCATAGCTTTCGGCGATGGCCTGGGGAATAAAGGGCTCACGCAAGACACCCTTGCTCGGTGACGCCTTCTTAATTTCGGCGATAACCGCCGCCTGGCCTTGGTCAATTTTATTGAGCAATGCCTGGGTAAAGCCGCGCGGCGGCGCATAGCGGTCAAATTCCTGTTCCAGGTCGCGCATCGACTTAATACGTTTGCGCTGCTGCACTTCCTGTACTTTACGATCCAGGATCTCATTCAAAATGGTCGGTCTGTTGTTCATTGGGTTACCAAAATAAAGGTCAATAGGGTGGGCCGGGCTGGCCCTATTATAGGGCTAACCGGCACTCTGACTGAACTGGGCAAATTCGCGCAACTTCTCGCGCGCCAGGCCTGAGGCAATGGCGTCTTCGGCCATGCTAACACCGTGTGCAAAGCTGGTGGCTACACCGGAAACATAGATGGCGGCCCCGGCATTGAGTGCAATCAGGTCGGCGGCGCGGTTACTGACCTCATCGCCAGAGCCATCGAACACCGCCTGGATCAGCGCCAAACTGCCGGCCACGCCGTCAGCCGATAAGCCGACCATGGCCTGCGTCGCCAAGCCAAAATCTTCCGGCGTCACGGTGTAGGTGTTCACCTGACCGTCCTTCAGCTCCGCGACGAAGGTTGCCGCGGACAGGCTGAACTCGTCATGACCGTCCAACGAATGCACCACCATAACATGCTCACTGCCAAGCTGTTTTAGCGCTAGGGCGAGCGGTTCGCACAGCTCAGCGTTAAAGACGCCGACCACCTGCCGCGCCACACCGGCGGGATTGGTCAGCGGGCCAAGCATATTAAAGATGGTGCGCATACCCAATTCTTTGCGCGGGCCCATGGCATAGCGCATGGCACTGTGATGCGCTTGGGCAAACATAAAGCCGACGCCGATCGTTTCAATTGCCCGGGCTATGGCACTCGGTGGCAGGGCCAGCTCGACGCCGGCGGCCTCGAGCAGGTCGGCGCTGCCAAAGGTCGAGGAAATGCCTCGATTACCGTGCTTAGCAACATGCGCGCCGGCCGCGGCTGCGACAAAGGCGCTGGCGGTTGATACATTGAAGAGTTTTTGCCCCGAGCCGCCGGTACCACAGGTATCCACTAGGTGGTCGGCCGTTACCGGTACCTTGGTCGACAGCTCACGCATCACGGTCACCGCACCGGTAATTTCCTCGACCGTCTCACCCTTCATACGCAGGCCCATGAGGAAGGCGCCAATCTGCGCATCGCTGCATGCGCCGGTCATGATGGCGCGCATCACATCGCTCATTTCCGAATGACTGAGGTCACCGTGACCGGCAATACGCTCCAGTGCTTGTTTAATATCCATAAAGCCTCGCTGTGGCCAGGAACCGCCCTGACCGGTTATCGGGTGACAAAATTGCTTAATAGCGCCAGACCCTGTTCGGTTAAAATCGACTCGGGATGGAACTGGACGGCTTCTAAGCGCAATTCAGTGTGCCGGATCGCCATTATTTCGTCTAGCGAACCCTGGGCATCTTCGGTCCAGGCCGTGACCTCAAGACAGTCGGGAATGGAGCGCTGCTCCAGGGCCAGAGAATGATAGCGCGTGGCATTAAAGGGTGACGGCAGACCGGCAAATACGCCCTGTTGGTGATGATGGATGGCCGACGTCTTACCGTGCATAACCTGCTTGGCCCGCACCACCTTGGCGCCAAACACCTGACCCAACGCCTGACAACCTAGGCAAACGCCAAAGATCGGCAGCGCCGCGCCAAAGTGTCGGATCGCGGCGAGCGATATGCCGGCCTGATCGGGCGTACCCGGACCCGGCGAAATCATTATCTGGTCCGGGGCCAAGGCCGCAATACCGGCCAGATCGATCTCATCGTTAAGCTTGACCACAACCTCAATCGACAGCGACTCCAGATAGTTCACCAGGGTATAGGTGAAGGAGTCATAATTATCGATCATCAACAACATGCTGGCATTCCGTTTAATATCCCATGCGAAAAAGCGCGCGCCAGTTTAACACCGAATCGATGTGTAAAAACTAGAGTTGACTCTAGCGCAAAATGTTATAGCATACTAGTACATGAATACAAACAATCCCGAACAGATCGCATTACTCGACCATCTCTTGACCGCGCAAAGCCGGACCGAGATGGCCCATTGCCTTGAGCAGCTGTTAACACCGTCCGAATATGAGGAAATAGTCAAACGACTGCAGATCTTCCGGATGCTGGTTCAAGGTGTACCGCAACGTAAAATTGCCGAACAACTCGGCGTTGGTATCGCGACGGTTTCGCGCGGCGCCAGGGCTCTTAAGGATGACTGATACTGCCATGGTGCAACCGTTAAAATTTACCCTGCCGCGCAAGCCGCAATACCTCAAGGTCGCCGACCACTGCGATTTCTTTGAACTGTTCAAAAAAGTCGATAAGGCCTATGACAACTGTTTTATTCTCGAATCGCTCGGTGAGGACAGCCATATAGCCCGGCACAGCATTATTGGCTTCGACCCCGAAAAGGTTATCTTCGCCAATGGCGATCAACTGACCATTACCGAGCGCGACGGCTCCCAGGCCCATTATCAGAGTGATAACCCTTATGAGCTGCTGCGCACGCTGATGCCACAGGATATCATTTCGCGCATGTACGCCGGCGGCCTGACCGGCTACTTGGGTTACGATGCGATGAACTATTTTGAAGCCAAGCTCGATATTCAAACCAGTGAGCTGTTCGATGCCTTCCGTTTTGGCCTCTATAAGGACGGCCTGGTGTGCGACAAGATGACCGGGGAGGTGTTCTATTTTTATTACGATAACAACCGCATCGATCGGGTGACGCAATTGCTTGCCAGCAGCTACCCAGGCAATGGCGCCTTGACGGTCACGGCCACCGGCGACAGCATGTCACGCGAACAGCATCGCGCCGCGGTACTCAAGGTTAAGCAAGACATAATCGATGGCAAAATCTTCCAAACCGAGGTCGGGTTCAAGAAGTATTTCAGCCTGGATGGCGACACCATCAACCTCTATGAAAAACTGCGCGACGTGAACCCCTCGCCGCAGATGTACTACGTTAAATTTGGCGCCCAAAAACTGATCGGGGCCAGCCCAGAACTGCTGTTCCGTCTGCGTCAGGGTGAAATGGAGACCTTTCCGTTGGCCGGCACCACCCTGCGCGGCACGACGCCGGAAGGCGATACCCTGCTCGCGCGCGCCTTATTGAACGATCCCAAAGAGATCGCCGAGCACAATATGATTGTCGATCTGCATCGCAACGATATTGGCCGGGTGGCACGCTTTGGCACCGTCAAGGTGCGCAGTCTGATGGACATCAAACGTTTCAGCCATGTGCAGCACATCTCCAGTGAGATCGTCGGCATTATCGCCGAGCAAGAGGATATGTTCAGCGCCTTGGCGAGCAACTTTCCAGCCGGCACCCTAACCGGGGCACCGAAGATTGAGGCGATGAAAATCATCAACGACCTGGAGTCCGACGGACGCGGCCCCTACGGTGGCGCGGTCGGGCACTTTTCCTTCAATGGCGACTGCACCTTTGCCATCCCCATTCGCACCATCTTCGCCAATGGCGACCAAGCCTATGTGCAAACCTGCGGCGGCAATGTGTACGACTCCAACCCCGACGATGAGTACGAAGAAATACAGCGCAAGTTTGCCGGCACGCGAAAGGTCTTGGAGCAATTTATGACGCCCGAGCCAATTTAACAGCTCGCGCCCCAAGCACTCAACCAACCGGTCATCGACCGGGCTAATAATTCCAACCCGGTGTCCGTGTAACCCCGGGTGTTATAAGGCAAGTCAACATGAACGTACTGATCATCGACAATTACGATTCTTTCACCTTCAATCTGTATCAATATATAGGTGAAATACTGTCCTCCGCGCAGAGCAGAGGCGACCTAGGTGAGTTCAGCGTGAGCGTCAAACGCAACGATGAACTGAGCCTAGCCCAGATCCAAGAACTGCAACCGGACCGAATCATTAT
Source organism: Granulosicoccus sp. (assembly GCA_047618105.1). GTDB lineage: Bacteria > Pseudomonadota > Gammaproteobacteria > Pseudomonadales > Natronospirillaceae > Reinekea. The sequence goes on along the minus strand of JBLHFL010000026.1, from coordinate 8,714 downwards.
TTCACCTGGGCCCGGCTCACCCGACGATGAGCGTTACTTTGGCGTTTGCACCGAGGTGATCCGCACCCTGGGCCCGACTACGCCACTGCTGGGTGTTTGCCTGGGCATGCAAGGCATAGTGCACAGCTTTGGCGGGCATATCATCAAGGCGCCGGTGCCGATGCATGGCAAGGTCAGCCCCATACAGCACGACCAGCGTGGGCTATTCACCGGTGTCCCCGACCAATTGGAGGTCATGCGCTATCATTCGTTGATCGCCAATCCGAAAACCCTACCCGATTGCCTGCGTGTGACCTCGGCCGTGGGCGCCCTGGCCGCCGCCGATTTCGACGACCGCAGTCAGCTGCAGAGCGACGCGGACTTTGAGATTATGGCCATACAACATATCGACTACCCAATCTATGGGATTCAATTTCATCCGGAGTCCTTCGCCACCGAAGGCGGCAAGGACCTGATTCGTAACTTCTTATTTCAGGCCTAGGGCGGCTCGATACGCCGTTTGAGCAACATCGGCGCAAAAAAAACCAGCCTAAATAGGCTGGTTTTTTTATCGGCGAGATCCGCCTAGACGGCGCGCCTCAGGCCCTCTTAGCGATAGACTGGCAAGGAAGCGCAGATCGCAATGACCTTGGCTTTGACTTCAGCGATCATCGCATCGGCGTTGCCCGTTTCCAGCGCATCCAGCAAATCACAGATCCAATTGGTCAACTGGGTCGCTTCGGCCTCATTAAAGCCGCGGCGCGTGATCGATGGGGTACCGATGCGCAGACCCGAGGTCACAAAGGGGGAACGCGGATCGTTGGGTACCGAGTTCTTGTTGACGGTAATGTTAGCCAGACCCAAGGCCGCATCAGCGTCCTTGCCCGAGTAAGATTTGCCAATCAAATCGACCAGAAACAGATGGTCTTCGGTGCCGTTGGAGACAATGCGGATGCCGCGCGCCATAAAGGCCGCCGCCATCGCCTTGGCATTCTTAACCACCTGGGCTTGATACAGCTTGAATTCAGGCTCCATCGCTTCTTTAAAGCAGACGGCCTTGCCGGCAATAACGTGCATCAACGGGCCGCCCTGACTTTCAGGGAAGACGGCAAAGTTCAGCTTCTTGTTCAAGGCCTCATCACTGTGCGCCAGAATCAGGCCGCCGCGTGGACCGCCCAGCGTTTTGTGGGTCGTCGTGGTTAACACATCCGCGTATGGTACCGGGCTTGGGTAGACACCCGCGGCAACTAGGCCGGCAATGTGCGCCATGTCGACGAACAGGAACGCGCCCACTTCATCGGCAATGGCACGAAAACGCGCCCAGTCGACGATCAGTGAGTAGGCTGAAAAGCCGGCTACGATCATCTTTGGCTTGTGCTCACGGGCTAGAGCGTCAACCTGGTCGTAATCGATTTCACCGGTCTCGGTATTCAGACCGTACTGAACCGCGTTATAGATTCGGCCGGAGAAGGATACTGCGGCACCATGGGTCAGGTGACCACCGTGCGCCAGACTCATGCCTAGGATAGTATCGCCAGGCTTACACAGGGCCATATAGACCGCGCCATTGGCCTGTGAACCGGAGTGAGGCTGGACGTTGGCGAATTCAGCGCCAAACAGCTCTTTGGCACGATCGATGGCCAACTGCTCGACCACATCAACGTGTTCACAACCGCCGTAGTAACGCTTACCGGGATAGCCTTCGGCATATTTATTGGTCAACTGAGACCCCTGGGCCTCCATAACGCGCGGCGAGGTGTAGTTCTCTGAGGCGATTAATTCTATATGCTCTTCCTGACGCACACGCTCCGCTTCCATTGCCCGCCATAGGTCAGCATCGTAATCGGCAATATTCATGGTTTTTTCAAACATTAGACTCTCCAATGTGTTGGAAGCCTTAGTTAAGACACCGCCGCAGCAGACCTTAACTAAGGCTTCGTAAAAAATCGATATAACAACCAAGCTTTACCAGGCGTTTTACCGGTCAGGAAGACGGCGTATTTTACACAAACCCACGCGCAATCCCAGAAAAAGGGCTGATTTAGTCGTATGTTGCTAAATTGTTATGCTTTCGCTGCAATTAAATGGCGCCACCGGACTATTTATAGCATTGGAGTGACTTACACCCGCGCATCCATTAAAATTGCCCTCTTATTTTCAAACAAGGATCCTTCGGTGGCTCAATACGTATTTACCATGAATCGCGTCGGCAAGATCGTCCCGCCGAAACGAGAAATCCTGAAAAATATCTCCCTATCTTTCTATCACGGCGCGAAAATTGGCGTCTTGGGTCTAAACGGCTCCGGTAAGTCTACATTGCTGCGCATCATGGCCGGCCTCGACACCGAAATCCTCGGCGAAGCGCGCCCCCAGCCAGGTTTGAAAATTGGCTATCTACCTCAGGAACCGGAGCTGGATAACAGCAAGTCCGTACGTGAGATAGTCGAAGAGGCGCTCAGCGGTCTTAAAAATGCCCAGGTTGAGCTTGATGCAGTATACGCAGCCTATGCCGAACCGGATGCTGATTTTGACAAGTTGGCCCAGAAGCAACAGGAACTGGAAAACATCATCAATGCCGCCGACGGTCACAACACCGAGACCCGTTTGGAAATAGCCGCCGATGCCCTGCGTCTGCCACCTTGGGACGCCCGGGTCGAACATCTGTCTGGCGGTGAACGCCGGCGAGTCGCGCTGTGCCGATTGCTGCTGTCCAATCCCGATATGTTGTTACTCGACGAGCCGACCAACCACCTCGATGCGGAATCGGTGGCCTGGCTAGAACGCTTCTTGCACGAGTTTACCGGCACCGTGGTCGCCATTACCCACGACCGTTACTTCCTCGACAATGTCGCCGGCTGGATCCTCGAGCTCGACCGCGGACAGGGCATCCCGTTTGAAGGCAATTACAGCCAATGGCTCGAAAACAAGCAACAGCGTCTGGACGTCGAATCGAAGCAGCAGTCAGCCCACAGTAAGGCCATGAAGGCCGAACTGGAGTGGGTGCGTCAAGGCTCCAAAGGCCGTCAATCCAAGTCTAAGGCTCGCCTCAAGCAGTTTGAAGAGATGAATTCGCAAGAGTTTCAAGCGCGCAATGAAACCAATGAGATGTATATCCCGCCTGGACCACGCTTGGGCGATATAGTGATTGAAGCCGAAGGCGTCAGCAAATCCTTCGATGGCCGACTGCTCTATGAGGATCTCAACTTTGTTATCCCACCGGGTGCCATCGTGGGTATTATCGGCGGCAACGGTGCTGGTAAATCGACTCTGTTTAATATGATCGCCGGCACGCAGCAACCCGATGATGGCACGATTCGCATCGGTGAAACCGTCAAGCCGGCTTACGTTGGCCAGTTACGCGAACTCAATGGCGACAATACAGTCTGGGAGGAGATCTCCGGCGGTATGGACACCATTACCATCGGTACCTATGAAACCTCATCGCGTGCCTATCTGGGCCGATTTAACTTCAAGGGCGGCGACCAGCAGAAGTTTGTTAAGAACCTGTCCGGTGGCGAGCGCAATCGGTTATTTCTCGCCAAGGTGCTGCAAGAAGGCGGCAACGTGGTCATGCTCGATGAGCCGACCAACGATCTGGATATTGAAACCTTGCGTGCACTGGAAGAGGCGATCTTGGCCTTTCCCGGCGTGGCCATCGTCATTTCCCACGATCGCTGGTTTCTCGACCGTATCGCAACCCATATATTGGCCTTCGAAGGCGATTCTAAGGCGGTCTTTTTTGAAGGCAACTTTACCGAATACGATGCCGACCACCGCAAACGACACGGCAATGAAGGTCCTAAACGGCTGAAGTACAAGCGCATTAAATAGCCGTCGCGGCAGCCCCGCGACTCGGCCGAAGATGATCTATACTCTAAAGCAATGTACGTGCTGCTCGAACCTTTGGGTTCGGGGGGCACGCTTCTTTAGCCTTTATAGTGAAGCCGGTTATGCCTCAAACGCTCAAATCACCCCTGCCAATCGCCAAACCGAGCCTGCCCTATAAGAGCCCGCTGCTATTGCTAGTGTCCGTCGGTTTTTGTGCGGGTCTGTTTCTAATGGCTGGTGTCTGGTTATTCAGTGCGAAATTGGGTTTGGCCAGCAGTATATTGACCATGATGATGCTGCTGATCAGCCTGGTCTTTTTATTAATTGCGCTCAGGGTCTACGCCCATATCACCCTCTTACTAGCGCAAAACGATCAAAAACACTTACAGAACGCCCTGATCCAGGCCAAGGATATGCTCGATACCAGCAAGCAACTGCGCGACGACCATATTATTCTCCAGTCCCTAGTGCAAAACCTGCCTTTCCCCGTTTGGCTTAAAGATCGGCTTGGACGATATCTGGTCGCCAACCACGCCTTTATTCAGCAATGGGCTAATGGCCAAGAACCAAAGGGTAAGACCGATGCCGACCTGCTCAATGCTCAATTGGTGGGCACCTTTATGGCTGCCGATGAGGCCGCTCTGACCACCGGCATGGCGCAGAAACTTGACCTGCGCTTGGACTTCAGCGGCCAAACAGCTAAATGGGTACGCATCGAACGCTACCCATTACAGGGCGAAGATCAACAGGCCGTGGGGGTCTTGGGCTTCGCCATCGACATATCACCCTTTAAAACGGGCCTCAACGGTACCTCGGGCGCTTTTAATACGCCCCCTCACGCAGAACAGCAATAATGCGGGCCGGTGCCCTGTCGAGGCGAATAGGCCGCTCAAACAAGCCTGTGGTAAACGCGATGATCAGAATAATATTGGTGCAAGCGCTTGATATGTAAGAAAAAACTAATTACTATGCGCTCACTTCGTTTTATGCGGACGTGGTGAAATTGGTATACACGCCAGATTTAGGTTCTGGTACCGCAAGGTGTGAGAGTTCGAGTCTCTCCGTCCGCACCATTCTAAGCCCTTAGGGCGCCTTTTCATGTTGCTATACAGACCTTTCCCCCAGTTACATCTACAACACTTCTGATAGATATGACTGCTGTACGACTGTATCTCGAGTTTTAAAACCTCATGACCCCCGCAAGCCATTTATAATTTGCCCAAAGACTGGGTCAACCAACAACGCTTGATTAGCGACTAAATTACGTTTAAGTAGACTGACGGCTAGTGGCTGAGACTTCGCTAACCGGATACTGATATAGCCGCAAAACACTGGTTACGCTCGAGGCCATCTCAAGCACCTGTTGCGCCAACTCGGCTGGATAAGATAGATCTAAACAATGATTATGTTCTTAGGGGGGAGTTGTATGCCAATAGATCAATATAGCTCAGCAGATGGAGCTAAATACCGTGATGGGCTGGTTGAGAAGGATCTGGCGAGTCGAACCGTGGAGAGGCAGCGCATGCACTACCTCTCCACTGCCCTTGCACAGTTATCATGCCTACAAGGGCTTAACTAGAACAGATAATCAGCCGTTGGCGCTATCTAACGCTCTAGCTCGCTCAAACATATAGGGCACGGCAGGCAGTCCCGCCATTGCAAACGCGCCTAAAATCAGCAGTGGTGCGGCTGCGGCCATATCGGAAGCAATCAGTGCCAATGCTGATACGACGAAAATACCGCCCATGGCAAAGGATAGGTTTTTATGTAATTTAACCACCGTCACCACCGCACCTGCCACTAAAGCCAGCAGCGCAAGGCTTATCATCCAGGTGCCTGAAATAATGGTGTGTAGATTGAGCACACCGACTTCATCTAACAACCTTACATAGTGGTAGGACACCATATTGGTCCCAGCTTGCTGCATGGCGACCATCGAATTGTGCTCATGTAGACTAATCACCGAGCTAATCAACGCAGACAATGGTGTCAGGGCTGCGAACAGAGCCAACACGATCGCCACCACACCCAACATCTGTTGTACCTTAACAGCAGATTTTGACTGCCGGACAATGTCGATACCCACAGCAACTAGAATAATAAGGCCGGTCACCACCATCTGCCAGAAGGTTTCAAGCTGCGCCAAGGTCAGGCCATTGTTAATGAGCTTGATAAGCACCACGCCCATAAAGGTACCAATCACGGTGCCTCGACCACCAAACAATGACGTGCCGCCGATCACAACCGCGGCGATAGCATTTAGCTCCCACATTTGCCCATAATCTGACTTGGCGTAGGGTGCGCGACCGAGAAATAACAATGCACCAAAGGCTGCGCCCATAGAACAGAGGACATAGGTGTATAACGTATACAATCGGGTATTGATGCCCGCTTGCCGGGAGCCTTGCTCATTGCTGCCAATAGCATAGATGTATCGCCCCAATCTCATATTGGAAACGACTACAGCTAGCAAAATGAAAAATACGATGAAGATGACCATGCTCATCTGAAATGTGCGAAAGAAGCCCATCCAATTGGCGTCCACAAACCGGCCAAATGACTCCATTAGGCCCGAAAGCTCACCCGCTTGAAACTGTTCGCGCAATCCGGAAAATGGGTTATATCGACCAAACAGGTCAAAAGTAGCTGGTAATTTTGGTGTTGCTTGAGCGCCTGTAGACAGGTGAGCACTGCCTCGCCAGACCGAAAGTCCTGCTAGGGTCACAATAAATGCCGGCATGCCTAAATAGGCGATTAATGAGCCGTGTATTGCTCCAATCAAGCCACCTAAAGCCAGGCCGCAAAAAATGGCTATACCAGGCGGCAGCCCCCAGTAGCTGGCTATATAACCTGTTACCGCGGCAACCATACCCATTACTGCGCCAACGGATAGATCGATTCCAGCGGCCAATATCACTAATGTCATGCCACCCGCCACAACGCCAATTGCCGCAGAGTTATTGAGAATAGTCATGATATTTGTAGGGTGGAAAAATGGTTTTCCAGACGTTACCATTTCAATCGCAATGGATAAGATCAATATAGCCAATAGAGCCCCGGACCATTCTTTGCGAAAGAAGGAAACTAGGTGGGTTATTGCTTTATCTTGTAAACTCAACACGTTCATCTCTTCTCCAATTATAAAAGAGCCCAGCATCGCCGGGCTCTATTATCATGCTACATAAACTAAGTTTATTATGATTTACTTAATACCAACCAGGTCTTTGTAAGCTTGAGCAGTCGTTGGTGTTACCAAGAAGAAACCAGTATCGATACGAGCAGATACTGTTTTTCCGTTTGATGCATCAACGGCCGCTTTAATGCCTTGATAACCCATTTGATACAACATCTGTGCTGTATCGGCATGTACCCAACCAGCTTCCATTGCTTCAACGGCATCGGTTGCGCCATCAAAACCAACCAACAACACGTCACCAGCGGATAAACCTAGGTTTTCCATTGCTGCCTTAGCGCCCATAGTGCCGCCATCCCATGCGTTTGCGACCATCTTAATATCGTCACGCGCATTGAGAATAGCTTCAACGCCTTCTTGAGCTTGGGCAGAGTTCCATTCAGTCGGTACTTCTAAAATCTCACTGTTTGGACGCGCTGTTTTGAACGCTTCGGTAAAGCCATTACGTCGTTCTTGACCCGTGCTTTGAGCTTGATTACCCGTTACATAAACAATAGCGTCGCCATCATTTACTAACGTAGCGGCATAAGCGCCTTGAACCTTGGCAACGGCATAGTTATCGGTGGCAACGAATGACGTTACAGCCGCGCCGTTTACACCCGTGTCGATGGCCACAACAGCCACGCCAGCGTCCATGGCATCTTGTACTGCAGGCGCAATGCCTGAGGAGTCAACAGGTGCAATGGCAATGGCTTTAATGCCTTGAGCCAACAGGTTTTCAAACACTTCTAGCTGACTAGACAGGTCACCCTGGAAAGTAGGTCCTACTGTTATAAGGTCAACACCTGCCTCTTTCGCTGCATCAGCCGCGCCTTGGTTGATCATCATCCAACCAGAGTTAGTCGCTGACTTGGTGATATAACCAACAGACTCTGCATAGACAGCGCCAGACAGCAAGGCACTTGCGGCGATTGCGCCAATTAATTTATTCATTTTCATGCTCATCATCGATACTCCGATATGTTTTTATTTTCGTCCTGTGGCGCCAACTACAAAATATAATTTGCTGTACAGGTATTTGCGGCATTTAGATGGCCTGAAGGAATCATTGCTCATTTGTATTACCCCTGTCAATTATTAAATCAATTTTACTTAATAATTGACAGGGGTGCGTTTCGTCGGCATTCTCAACTCAACAGAATCATTTAGCCTATTGGAGGCAGATATGACCCATCCCGTTTTAGAGATTAGTGGCCTTACCAAACACTATGGCGGCGTGCATGCCCTCAACGATGCTGATTTTATCTTAGCGCCCGGCGAGCATGTGGCCATCGTAGGTGATAATGGTGCCGGAAAATCCACTTTTGTGCGTAACCTTACCGGTGTTGAACGGCGTACCCGCGGCAGCGTAAAGTTCTACGGTGAAGAAGTTGACTTTGCATCACCCTTAGAAGCGCGTGATGCAGGCATCGAAACGGTCTACCAAAATCTGGCCCTGGCTGACGAATTGGATGTACCAACCAATATATTTTTAGGCCGAGAACTAACCAAATTCGACTTTGGTCCCTTTAGCTGGATGGACAAAAAGGCTATGTTGGCGGAGTCTCAAGAGCTATTACAAAAAACAGGTGTTAAGATTCCTGATCTTAGCCAATCTTTAAGAGGCATGTCTGGCGGACAGCGCCAATGTGTGGCAATTAGCCGCGCAGCGGGATGGGGCGATAAGCTCATCATTATGGATGAACCCACTGCCGCCTTAGGTATTCAAGAATCG
>JBLHFL010000025.1:0-14600 GCA_047618105.1 Granulosicoccus sp. | reverse complement strand
CGCCACTGTGCTCAGCACTGTAGATATAATCGAGCATGGTGCCGGTGCGTGGCGCCGTTAGCGCGCCGGCATCGACCTTGGCTAAGAAATTGTTGCGTCGGGTGGTTAGGTTGCCGGCATCTAGGTCGAAAGCGGCGCTGGCATCGCCGGCGTTGTGGCAGTTAACGCAGTTCTCGGCGAGCACCGGATTGATGTAATCGCTGTAATAAAGATAGCTAGTCTGGCAACCGGGTACGGTAAAGCGAATATCATCGAACAGATAGGAGACGCTGTTGCCGTTTGGCCAAATCACGTCAAAGTCGAGTACCAGGCGATAGTCACCGGCGCTATCTGCCTGCAGGCGCGCATCGATGCCAGCAGCCAAGTTATTGAAAAATTGGGTATCGTTAATGCCGGACACCGTGCTGTCGATAAGGTCATCGATAACCTTGGGCGCCGAGAGACCGCGCGTATAGGTCGGCACGATGCCGTCCTTAGAGCGGCGACTGAGCGCGGTAAAATCGACCGTTACCAATGCAGTCCAATCGTCGTCTTCGCTGTTAGCGGGTGTGTTATCCCGATAGACCACCGAGTAAGGCGGCGCGTCGATCGGATCGAAGACCTCTTTGGTGGTATTGGGGTCCCAAAACTGGTCGCCGACCCGCGAGTTGGTCTCCGGCCCACAGCCGATCAGTGAGGCCACCATTAGGCCGATGCCAAGCCCGTTAATAAGATGCTGTGTTGTCATGGCTGATAATTCAAACTTGAATGCGGAAAAACCATAGTAGAGAGTTTGGTCATAAATATATTGAACAGGGTCTAATTTTCACAACCTGGCGAGCAAAAAATAACTGCCCTTTTGGGGCATTATTTGCCCCTATTGAGGTTTTTATCATCAGACTGATAAATATATGTGGCAATTTTGGCCCGAGAGTGGCAAAACAGCCGTATGAATCTACTCACCCTTTCAATAATAGAAACCTTTGGAGCAATACGATGAAAAAGTTAGCCATTACTTTATTTACCGGCCTCATGGTCAGTGGCGCGATGGGCGCCGATATCGCTGCCGGCAAAGCCAGTTCAATGATGTGTGCCGCATGCCACGGCGCCAACGGCATTGCCATTGTGCCGATGTATCCAAATCTGGCCGGCCAGAACGCGGCCTATTTGGAATCGGCTTTGAAAGCCTATAAGTCACAAGAACGCAAGGGCGGCAGCGCCGCTATGATGTGGGGCATGGCCGCCTCACTGAATGATGAGTCAATCGCGAACTTGGCGGCCTACTTTGCCAGCTTGAGCCCGACTGGCAAGTAATTCCCGCCCCACCGAAATGGCGCTCACCCGTGGGCGCCATGCATCCACAAAAGCTGTGGATAACTTTGGGGGTAACCCTTGAGCAAATGCCTTCAAGCCCCATCCTTCCTGCCTTAGTGCAATCTGCACGATTTCTGAACGTCTTCGCCACAATGCCCATAGATAAAGGGTTTGAGTAATTTTCAAGTGTTTTATGTTAGGTCGGTTAAAGTTTTTTACTTGCTTTTGTCGAACTATTCGACAGTGTGCATAACCGAAACGCGCTGACCCTTTGTTTTACCGGTGCGGCACTAAAGTCAAGTGTTTATCATGGCAATGTTCAAGGTTCAAACGCAGTTTGGCTATTATCTTTGCCAGCCTTTTCGCATTACACTAAGCCCCTGTAAATAGCGCTAGGGTTCCCATAATGCATTGCCCCTTCTGTAACGCCCATGACACCAAGGTCATCGACTCGCGCCTGGTCGCTGAAGGCGAGCAGGTGCGCCGTCGCCGAGAGTGTAATAGCTGCGGGGAACGGTATACCACCTATGAAACCGCCGAGCTGGTGATGCCGCGCGTGATTAAACAGAACGGTAATCGCGAACCCTTCGATGAAAACAAGTTACGTTCCGGCCTCCTGCGCTCGCTGGAAAAACGTCCGGTTTCGGTCGAAGCTATCGAAGCGGCCTTGACCCGCATTAAGCAGACGCTGCGCGGCACTGGCGAGCGGGAATTGCCCTCGCGCCAGCTGGGTGAATTTGTTATGGCGGAGCTGCGCCTGCTCGATCCCGTCGCCTATGTGCGCTTCGCGTCGGTGTATCGCAGCTTTCAGGATCTCAACGAGTTTCGCAGTGAAATCGATCGACTGGAGAAAGACGATTGAGCGAGCCATTGCCCGCCCGCGATGCCTTTTGGATGGCCGAGGCCCTCAAGCTGGCCGAACAGGGGCGCACTACCACCACACCCAACCCGAATGTCGGCTGTGTGATCGTTAAAGACGATCAGCTGATCGGTGCCGGTTACCATCAGCGTGCTGGTGGCCCGCACGCGGAGGTGCATGCCTTGCAACAAGCTGGCTTGGCCGCCGCCGGCGCGACCGCGTACGTCACGCTCGAACCCTGTAGCCATCAGGGTAAAACCCCACCCTGTGCCGACGCCCTGATTGCCGCCGGCGTGGCGCGCGTGGTCTGTGCCCTGATCGACCCGAATCCGCAAGTTGCCGGCAAGGGCCTGGCGGCGTTGCGTGTGGCGGGCATTGCCACCGAACACGGTGTTTTGGCCAGCGCAGCAGAACAGTTGAATTTGGGTTTCCTCAAGCGCATGCGCACCGGTAGGCCGCGCGTGATCGTCAAGCTGGCCGCCAGTCTAGATGGCGCAACGGCCATGGCCAGTGGTGAAAGCCAGTGGATTACCGGGCCCGAGGCGCGTGCCGATGTGCAGCACTGGCGTGCCCAGTCTTGCGCCATCCTGACCGGTGTCGATACGGTGCTCGCCGACGACCCGGCGCTAACCGTGCGCTTGCCCAACTGCAGTCGCCAACCGCTGCGTCTGGTGCTCGACAGCCATGGCCGGATACCGCTCGATGCACAACTCTTGCGTGTGCCCGGCGCAACCGTGGTGTTGCATGGCGAGCATCTGGCGGCCGAACGGATCGTCGCGCTGCAGCAGGCCGGTTATCGCACCGTGGGGTTGCCCCTAGTCGACAACCGTATTGATTTGAACGCACTGCTCGACTGGGCCGGGCACGAGCAGCTCAATCAGCTTTGGGTTGAGGCCGGTGCAACCCTAGCCGGAACCCTGATCGGGTCGGGCAATGTCGACGAGGTGATACTTTATCAGGCACCCCTATTTCTCGGCGCGCAAACACGGCCGATGCTGTCTAATCAATTGCGCAGCCTGTCCGATGCCATGCGCTTCTCGGTGCTCGATAGTCGAACTATCGGTGCGGATGTCAGGATGCGCTTACAACCAATTCACGATTAGCGGGCAAATTAGCCGGTTTTTGCTTGAATTTGCACCAATTAGCCCCATAATCCGCTCAGTTTTCATAAACAGTATCCGATTGGCCCCGGTGGCCAGTCGAAACCCCCATCTGGTAAAGGTAGAATCCGTGTCGCTAAACAGTACCGAGGAAATTATCGAAGATATCCGCCAGGGTAAAATGGTGGTTTTGTTAGACGATGAAGACCGAGAAAATGAGGGCGATTTGATTGTGGCTGCCGAGAAGGTGACCCCGGAAATCATCAACTTCATGGCCTCCAAGGCACGTGGGCTGATCTGCCTGACCTTGACCGGTGAACGCTGTGAGTTTCTCGGTCTGCCACCGATGGTACCGAGTAATCAGGCGGCCCATGGCACACCCTTTACGGTGTCGATCGAAGCCAGCGAAGGCGTCACGACCGGCATTTCAGCGGCCGATCGAGCGCGCACCATTCGAGTCGCCGTCGACCCCCTATCGTCACCCGACGATATAGTCCAACCGGGCCATATCTTCCCATTGCGTGCCCAGCCCGGTGGCGTATTGAGTCGTGCCGGTCATACCGAAGCGGGCTGTGATCTGGCCCGGATGGCCGGTCTGATGCCGGCTGCCGCCATTGTCGAAATCATGAATGACGACGGCACGATGGCCCGACTGCCCGATTTGAAGGTCTTTGCCGAGCTGCACGGTCTGAAGATCGGCACCATCGCCGACCTGATCCATTACCGCATCTTGAACGAACGTACCATTGAGCAGGTTGAGGTTCAGTGCTTACCGACCAAGGCCGGTGACTTCGATGTACGCGTCTATCGCGACAATATTACCGGTGGCACCCACCTAGCATTGACCAAGGGCGAGCCCTTTACAGCAGACGAGCCGACCCTGGTGCGCGTACACGTTACCTCGACCCTAAAGGATTTACTGGGCGTCACTGGCACCGAGCGCAAGAGCTGGACCCTCGAGGCCGCCATGCAGGCTGTCGCCGAGGCTGGTTCGGGCGTTGTGGTCTTGCTTGATGTGGAGCAGTCACTCGATGTCGAAACTGAATTGGCACTGCTGTCAGGCAATAACAAACGTGCTAAAAATCCCAATATCGACAAGTATGGCACCTACAATTTCATTGGCACCGGTTCGCAGATATTGCGCGAGCTGGGCATTCAGAAAATGCGCCTATTGAGTTCGCCGATTCGCTTCGGGGGCATTTCAGGCTTTGATCTGGAAGTCGTCGAATTTATTGAACCCACTTAAGTAAGCAGCGCTGCCGGCACCGAGCGGGCAGGTTTGCACAAAACGCACAGGATTATTTATGACTATTAATACAATTGAAGGTGATTTCTCGGCCAATCCGGGGCGCTACGCCATAGTGGTCACGCGCTGGAACAGCTTTGTGGTTGATCATCTGCAGTCCGGTGCGCTCGATGCCTTGAAGCGTCATGGTATCAGCGAAGAGCAGATCACCGTGATCAAGGTGCCCGGTGCCTTTGAATTGCCGCTGGTTTGCCAGCGTTTGGCCGATACCGGCCAGTACGACGCCCTGATCGCCCTGGGTGCTGTGATCCGAGGTGGGACACCCCATTTTGAATATGTAGCCGGCGAAGCCGCTGGTGGCCTAAACAGCGTGGCCCTGACCTTCGATATCCCCGTGGTATTTGGCGTCCTGACCGTTGACTCGATCGAACAGGCTATCGAGCGCAGTGGTACCAAGGCCGGTAACAAGGGTGCCGAATCGGCACTGGTGGCCATCGAAATGGTTAACCTATTGGCACAAATCGGTACGGGAGATACAGCAGAATGACGCAACAAAAAGCCAACCCCGGACAGCGTCGCAAGGCGCGCCGACTGGCGATCCAGGCGCTGTATCAATGGCAGGTCGCGGAAACGCCAGTGGCCCAGATCGAAGCGGAGTTTTTAACCGATAACGATATGACTAAGGTCGATAAAGAGTACTTCTGCGAGTTGTTGCGCGGCGTACCCAAGTTTAAATCGGAATTTGACGATCTAATCGGCAAGTATACCGACCGTACCAATAGCCAGATGACGCCGATCGAATTGGCCATTCTGCGCATCGGTACCTACGAACTGATCCATCGCATCGATGTGCCCTACAAGGTGGTGATCAATGAGGGTGTCGAGCTGTCGAAGATCTTCGGTGCCAACGAAGCACACCGCTTTGTTAACGGCGTGCTCGATCAGCTAGCCCAAGAGCTGCGTATGCCCGAAGTGAAGCACAACAAGCAAGAGCCCTAAGCTCACCCGCCGCCGGTCGAAGACCGGCTGGTGGCTCGCTCAGCCCCCTTCCTGTTCGCCTATCCCTTGTCCTATTCGGTTAAACCTGTGCGGTTTGTTAGATAGTCCAAACGTTGTTCCTCGACCGCGAAACAGGCGACGGCGCTATCGTGCCCGGCCTGGCCTAAGGCTGGCGTTTCGCTTTGGCAACGGGCGTTGGCGTATTGGCAGCGGCCGTGAAAGGCGCAGCCAGATGGCGGATTGAGCGGCGACGGCAATTCACCCGGCAGGCGAATCTTCTCGATCCGATTGGCCGGATCGATGCGCGGTGTCGACGAGAGCAGGGCGCGGGTATAGGGATGCTGAGGCCGGTTAAAAATCTGTTCGGTGGTGCCACTTTCCACCACCTTGCCCAGATACATCACCAGCACATCATCGGCTATGTGTTCGACCACACTGAGATCGTGGGAAATAAAGACATAGGCCAGACCAAATTCCTCTTGCAGGTCCATCATCAGATTTAACACCTGCGCCTGGACCGAGACATCCAAGGCCGACACCGGCTCATCGGCCACCACGACCCGCGGATTCATCATCAGGCCGCGCGCAATAGCGATCCGTTGGCGCTGACCGCCGGAAAACATATGCGGGTAGCGATCGTAATGCTCGGCCTTCAAGCCAACCTTGGCCAACAAAGACAGCGCCCGTTCCTTGCGTTCGGCGGCGCCGACATTGGTATTGATCACCAGCGGTTCTTCGAGGATCTGGCCAACCTTCTTGCGTGGATTGAGCGAGCCATAGGGATTTTGGAAAATAATCTGGATACGTTGCCGGGCTAAGCGCTTTTCAGCCGGGCTCAGACTGAGAATGTCCTTACCATCGAAGGTCAGGGTGCCGGCCGTCGGACTTTCGATTAGGGTCAGTTGGCGCGCCAGGCTTGACTTGCCGCAGCCGGACTCACCGACCACGGCCAGGGTTTTGCCGGCCTGAACGCTGAAATCGACGCCATCGACGGCCTTTACGATGCCCTTGGGTTTAAAGGCGCCGAGACTGATTTCATAATGTTGTTTCAGGCCCTTACCGGCCAGCACGGGGCCCTGTTCACGGTCGGTCATTGGGCCACCTCTGGGGTTGCGCCGAGCGGGATAAAACAGCGCACGGCATGGTTTTGGCTGGTAATCAATTCCGGCTCTTCTGTCCGGCAGCGCTCCATAGCATAGGGGCAGCGCGGATTTAATAGGCAGCCATTGGGTCGATCATTCGCACCGGGCACGACGCCCGCCAGGGCATTGAGCCGGGCCTGGCCTTTGCCGGATTCGGGCAACGATTTCATCAGCGCTTCGGTGTAAGGATGTTGCGGATTGCGAAACACCTCACTGGCCGGCCCCATCTCGACCACTTGGCCGGCATAGAGTACCACCACGCGATCGGCCGATTCGGCGACCAGCGCCAGATCGTGGGTAATCAGGATCAGACCCATATTTTTTTTGCGCTGCAGTTCGAGTAACAGGTCGATGATTTGGGCCTGAATGGTAACATCGAGGGCCGTGGTCGGTTCATCGGCGATCAACAGCTTGGGATCGCAGGCGATCGCCATGGCAATCATAACGCGTTGACTCATGCCACCTGAGAGCTGATGCGGATAGGAGCCAATGCGCGATTCCGGCGCCGGTATGCCGACCTGGCGCAGCAATTCGATGGTCTTGAGCCGACGTTCCTTCTTAGAGCCACCCTGGTGTACTGCGATGGCTTCCATAATTTGGTTGCCGACGGTAAAACAGGGGTTGAGCGCGGTCATCGGGTCCTGAAAGATCATCGCGATCTGATCGCCGGTGATCTTGCGTCGCGCCCGATCCGACATGGCAGTCAAATCCTGGCCTTCAAACTCAAGCTGTTGCGCCGACACCTTGCCGGGGAAGTCGATTAGACCCATCAGCGCTAAGGAGCTAACCGACTTGCCCGAGCCAGACTCGCCGACAATACCGAGCACCTCGCCGGCTTCCACGGTGTAACTGAGCCGATCTACAGCCCGGAAGGGCCGCTCTTTGGTGCCGAAGGTGACCGATAATTCTTGTACAGATAACAAACTCATACGGCAGCCTATTGTTTAAGTTTGGGGTCGAGGGCATCACGCAAGCCATCACCCATTAGGTTAAAGGCCAACACCGTGGTCAGGATGGCCAAACCCGGAAAGGTCACCACCCACCAGGCACTCTGAATAAATTCTCGCGCGGTGGCGAGCATAGTGCCCCATTCCGGTAGCGGTGGTTGGGCGCCCAGGCCGAGAAAACCGAGTGCGGCCATATCCAGGATGGCATTGGAAAAGCCCAGGGTGGCCTGCACGATCAGCGGTGCCAAGCAGTTGGGTAGGATGGTAATAAACATCAGACGCCATGCACTGGCACCGGCGACGCTGGAGGCAACGACATAGTCGCGATGCCGTTCGGCCAAGACCGACGCCCGGGTTAGGCGGATATAGTGCGGTAAATAGACCAACGACAAGGCCAAGGCGGCATTTACGATGCTCGGTCCGAGTACGGCCACCACCGCAATCGCCAGCAGCAGGGCCGGCAAGGATTGCAGGATATCGCTCAGGCGCATAATGGTGGTATCGAGCAGGCCGCCAAAGTAACCCGCGATTAGGCCAAAGCAGATGCCGAGCACCAGTGAAATGCTGACAATCACCAAGCCGATAAAGAGCGAGAGGCGAGCGCCGTGCATCAGCCGAGACAATATATCGCGCCCAACCCCATCGGTGCCGAGCAGAAATTGCATCTGGCCGCCGTCGGAAAAGGCCGGTGGGGTAAGAATAAAGTCGCGAAACTGTTCGGTGGAAGAGTGCGGTGCCAGCAGATCGGCCAGCAGGGCAATCGAGACCACAAAGCAGATATAGGCGAAGCCGATCACGGCGCCCTTATTTTGTTTGAAGTAGAACCAGAACTCGGCCAATGGCGCACGCGGCGCCGGGGCGGTCGATACCGGTTGGTGCTGGACTGTGGTGGTTGGATCAGCCTGTGTCATGACGACTCCTATTTGCTGTGTCGTACACGTGGATTGATGATGCCATAGGTCAGGTCGACCAACAGATTGACGACAATCACGATGCTCGCAATCATCAACAGACCGCCCTGAACCACCGGGTAGTCGCGCCGGCCGATCGCCTCGATCAACCATTTGCCGATGCCGGGCCAGGCAAAGATGGTCTCGGTTAGGATGGCGCCACTGAGCAGCGTGCCGACCTGCAGCCCGATTACGGTCACGACCGGAATCAAGGCATTGCGCAAGGCGTGTTTCATGGTGACCCGAAAGGGCGACAGGCCTTTGGCGCGGGCGGTGCGAATATAGTCCTCGCCGAGCACTTCGAGCATGGAGGATCGGGTCATGCGGGCGATCACGGCCATCGGAATGGTGCCCAAGACGATACTCGGCAGCACCAGATGCGCTGCGGCAGATTTCACCGCGCCTGCTTCACCCGACAACCAAGCGTCGATCAGCATAAAACCGGTCACCTCATCGACCCAATAGAGCACATCGATGCGACCCGCGACAGGCGTCAGGTCGAGTTTGATCGACACCAAGAGTATCAACAGCAGGCCCCACCAAAAGATCGGCATCGAATAGCCGGTCAATGAGATGGTCATTACGCTGTGATCGAAGAAACTGCCGCGTTTGGTGGCTGCAATAATGCCAAGCGGTAAGCCCACCGACAGCGCAAACAAAGCGGCAAAGAATGATAATTCGATGGTGGCCGGAAAGAGGGTTAAAAACTCGTCCAAGACCGGTTCGCGGGTGATAAAGGAAGTGCCTAAATTACCCTGTAGGACATTGCCAACGTAGACAAAATACTGTTGCCAAAGCGGCTTATCCAAACCGAGCATGGCGGTGATTTCGGCGGTCTGTTCAGCCGAAAATCCGCGTTCGCCACCCATTACGGTAACGGGATTGCCTGGAATCATATGGATAAGCGAAAAAGTGAGTATGGAGACGCCAATGAAGGTTGGAATGACCATGGTTAAGCGACGAAGAATAAATTGAAACATGAGAGATCCTGAACGGAAAAAAGACGACGCCGGCAGAAAGTCTGCCAGCGTCGTTTAGTTTGCTATCGAGCAATGCCCTATGGCTACTCGGCTAGATCAACACCGTAGAAGTTGTGAGCACCGAATGGGCTCATCTTGTAACCGATGACTTCTTTGCGCATCGGTTCAAATACCACCGAGTGGGCAACAGTGATCCATGGCGCGTCTTCCTTGAAGATAACCTGAGCTTCTTCATAGAGCGAGGTGCGAACATCGATGTCTGCAGTGACCTTGGCTTCTTCGATCAAACCCTGGAATTCCTGGTTGCACCAGGAAGCGATGTTACCACCGCCGGAATCACAGCCTAAGAGTACATAGAGGAAGTTATCCGGATCACCATTGTCGCCCGTCCAGCCCAACATGGCCGTCTGGTGCTCACCGTTCTTAGTACGTTCCAGGTACTCAGCCCATTCGTATGACACGATATTAGCCGTCACACCGATTTTAGCCCAATCTTCCTGCATCATTTCCGCCATACGACGGGCATTCGGATTGTATGGACGCTGTACTGGCATAGCCCAAATGTCGGTTTCAAAACCGTTCGGGAAGCCCGCTTCGGTTAATAAAGCTTTGGCCTCTAATGGATCGTAAGCGTAGTCAACAACGTTGTCGTTGTAAGACCACATAGTTGGTGGAATCGGGTTCTTGGCAACCGCACCGGCACCCTGATAAACCGCTTCTAAGATGGCTTCTTTGTTAGTTGCCATGTTCAATGCCTGACGCACTAATTGGTTGTCGAATGGGGCTTTTTGGACGTTAAACGCCAAGTAACCGACGTTCAGACCATTGGACTCCAATACCGTGATGTCGCTGTCTTGCTTCATCGCCGCTACGTCAGCTGGGTTCGGGTACGGCATCATATGACACTCGCCTTTCTGCAACTTGGCATAGCGTACGCTGGCGTCTGGGGTAATGGAGAACACCAGGCGATCGAGCGCAGACTTACCTTCCCAATAGGCGTTGTGGGCAACATAACGGATGACCGAGTCTTTCTTGTACTGCGCCAGGATGAACGGGCCAGTACCGATGGGCGTCTTGTCGAACTGTTCAGGTGTTCCGGCTGACATCATGGCATCGGCGTATTCAGACGAGTTAATGGACGCAAAATCCATCGCCATGTTGGCCAGGAAGGTTGCATCGGCGGAATTCAGATTAAAGCGCACTGAATAGTCATTCAGTTTTTCGACCGAGGCGATGATGTTGGCCATATCCATGTAGCCGAAGTAGGCATATGACTTACCGCTGACAGCATGGTACGGGTGGCTGTCCTTCAGCTGACGGTTGATGCTGAACAGCACGTCGTCGGCATTAAAGTCACGTGAAGCACGGAAATCTTTGCGTTGATGAAATTTCACACCCTTGCGCAGATTAAAGGTATAGGTTTTGCCATCGTCTGACACGGTCCAGCTCTCGGCCAGACCCGGAACGATATTGGTGCCGCCCCGCTCGAACTCGACCAGACGGTTAAACAAGGTTTTTGCGGAGGCATCAAAGGTGGTGCCGGAGGAGTAAAAAGCCGGATTAAAACCTTCAGGGCTCGCTTCAGAACAGTACACAAAGGTTTTCGGTGCGGCCATGGCGCCCGCTGCAAGCGTGGCAGCTAGGGTTGCGGTGGCTAAAAGAGTTATGCTTTTTTTCATCAGTAGAAGGCTCCGTTGAATCGTCTGCATTTAGCGCAGAAGCGACATCAGTGAGTTTAAGGCTTGCGTAATAGCGTGGTACGCGCCTTTTTTTATTATGGCAATACTGTATTGCAGTTTGCCGTGCTGAGTGCGACTACCATAATGCAGCCTTATCGGTAGGGCAAGATGAGAAATCGATTCGACTGGGTTTTGTGTCCAATCGGTCAGTTTCAAACCAACCGTTGGTAATCTCCAGCGTGCTGCAAACAAGGTTTAGAGGATGCCCGGTGCCGCGCTCAAATGACCCAAGCATATGCATCAGATGTCGCACAGGCAAAAATGCCGGGTGGTATTGTGGTTTACAATTCATGCTAAGATTGGTCAGAATGACTGATAGAAAAACAATAACAGCCCTAAAGACTGAACTTCCCTTACCCGGGCTGGTCTTAGGCATAATGAGGAAAGCCCCATGGCAGAAGACGCCCCGGCGTTAGTGACAACCGACATCCACAAACAGTTCGGTGACCATGAGGTGCTTAAGGGTATTTCGATGCGCGCCCAAAAAGGGGATGTGATATCACTGATTGGCTCTTCAGGCTCTGGGAAGTCGACCTTTCTGCGCTGTATTAACCTACTCGAAGTGCCCACCTCAGGCGACATACAGGTTCACGGCGAGACGATCGAGTTTAAAACCGATAAACGCGGGCTGCGTATTCCGGCCAATATTCGCCAGGTCGAGCAGATCCGCGCTCGTCTGGCCATGGTGTTTCAAGGCTTTAACCTCTGGTCTCATATGACCGTGATGGAAAATATTATTGAAGCGCCGATCAATGTCCTGGGCATCAGCAAGGCCGAGGCCATCGAACGGGCGGAAGAGCACTTAAACCGAGTCGGTCTATTCGATCGCCGGGATTATTACCCCGCCCATCTGTCCGGTGGCCAGCAACAACGTGCTGCCATCGCCCGCGCCTTGGCGATGAACCCCACAGTGATGCTGTTCGATGAGCCGACCTCGGCACTCGACCCTGAGTTGGTCGGCGAAGTCCTCAAAGTGATGCGTGGCCTAGCTGAAGAGGGCCGTACCATGATTGTCGTGACCCATGAGATGTCCTTCGCTCGGGACGTCTCCAATCATGTGGTCTATCTGCATGAAGGCCGCATCGAGGAGCAGGGTAACCCGCAAGAGGTCTTTGCCAACCCCAGTTCGGAGCGTATGAAACAGTTTCTTTCACCCAAATACTAACGGTTAGTGGTAGAGTGAAAAAAAGAAGGTCTTGCCTCTTTTGGCCAGGCCGATGCAGGACCCCGATCGATCCGGTTTACACAAAAAAGAACAGAGCCCTAAGGCTCGACTCAGACACATAATGACGGAGCACACACACAATGAAAAAAACGCTTTTAGCCCTGGCAACTGTATTGGCTGTTGTTTCAGCCGTTGACGCAAAAGATTGGGACTCCATTCGAGTCGGTGTCGATGCGCCTTATCCACCGTTTGAATACAAGGCGCCGGACGGCAGCCTAACCGGCTTTGAAATTGAGCTGGGCGACAAGGTCTGTATGGAAGTGACCGGTAAGGGATGTGATTGGATCATCCAAGCATGGGACGGTATTATTCCTGGCCTGCTAGCGCGTAAATACGACATGATCTTCTCTTCTATGTCGATCAATGCCGAGCGCCAGAAGCGAGTCCTGTTTACGCCGGGCTATTACACCACACCGTCGGCCTTCTTCTCATCGACCAACTTTGACCCAACAAACTCAGCCGGTAAGCGTGTCGGTGTGCAGCGTGCAACAGTGCAAGATACCTACGTGACTGAATTTGTTACCGACGCCGAAGTGGTCCGTTACACCACGGCCGACGACATGATCGTCGATATCAAAGGCGGCCGTTTGGACGCGATGTTTATCGACGCGCCAGTGGGCATGGAAATGCTCGGTGAAGGTTCTGATGTAGTTCAGGTTGGCGAAATGATGAAAGATCCGGTGCGCATCTTCGGCGAAGGCGCCGGTGCTGCGTTTCGTAAGCGTGATGTCGACCTGCAAGCAGCCGTTGCTAAGGCACTGGACAAGCTCAAGCAAGATGGTACCTATGACGAAATAATGTACCGTTATTTCAGCTATAGCATCAAAATGTAATAGCGACTGCGCCCCCTTCCTGCGCGAGCAGGCCGCGGGGGCGCCGTTTTTAAAGCCCCAATCTATTCAGTTTTGTTACGCTCTCTATTGATTGTTGATCCTAAACAGTCAATAGAGAGCGGAATACTCATGTCTGCAGAGCGCTATAGAGAGAACAATTGATGTTTGACTTTCAAGGTTATGGCCCCGGTATTTTCGGTGGCGCAATTCTAACCATTGAACTGGCGCTGTTGTCGCTGGTGTTGGCTTTCATTCTCGGCCTATTTGGCGCCTTGGGTAGAATGTCG
Organism: Granulosicoccus sp.; assembly: GCA_047618105.1. Lineage (GTDB taxonomy): Bacteria > Pseudomonadota > Gammaproteobacteria > Pseudomonadales > Natronospirillaceae > Reinekea. The sequence goes on along the minus strand of JBLHFL010000025.1, from coordinate 1,000 downwards.
AATAATAGACTGGCCAAGGGTGTTTCAATCTTTTACACCACCCTGATTCGCGGCGTACCCGACTTGGTCTGGATGATGTTGCTGTTTTACGGCGGCCAGATCATGGTCAATGCCTTCTTCGATATGCTCTACAATGTGTCCGACGGGCAGATCGATATCTTCCTGCCCTTTAACGAATTCACCTCCGGCGTGCTGACCATCGGCTTTATCTTTGGTGCCTACATGTCAGAGACCTTTCGCGGTGCCATTATGGCTGTCGACGTGGGCCAGATTGAAGCCGGGAAAGCCTATGGCATGAGTTCGATGAAGATCTTTAAACGCATTTTGTTTCCGCAGATGATGCGCCACGCCATACCCGGTTTGGCCAACAATTGGCAGGTGCTGCTCAAGACCACGGCTCTGGTTAGTGTCATTGGTCTGGCCGATATGGTCCGCTTGGCCAGTGAAGCGTCGAAGAGCACCGGCCAGCCCTTTAAGTTTTTATTGCCGGCAGCTCTGGTCTATTTGGCCATATCGGCTTTGTCAGATCTGGTGTTCAAACATTTGAATGTGCGCTACAGCGCCGGCGTGGAGAAGGGATAGACAATGATTGAATCGGCCATCTCAATTTTCAGTAATCCCGAGACCTGGTATCACTACTGGGACGGACTTGTCACCACGGTTCAGCTGGTGTTTCTCTCGCTCTTGGTAGGCGGCCTATTGGCGGTGCCCTTGGCGATTATGCGCACCTCGAAAAACCGCTTGATCAATTGGCCCGTTTGGTTCTTTACCTACATATTCCGTGGCACACCGTTGTTGATTCAGCTCTATATGATCTACTACGGCGTGACCCTGATCGAGGGTATCCAGGACTCTATCTGGTGGGTGATTTTTGAGGGGGCTTTCTATCCCGCCCTGATCGCCTTCGCCCTGAACACCGCCGCTTACACTACCGAAATCTTCCGCGGTGCCATAGAGGCAACCCCGCGTGGTGAGATCGAGGCCGCCAAGGCCTATGGCA
>JBLHFL010000024.1:0-14736 GCA_047618105.1 Granulosicoccus sp. | reverse complement strand
GGCTGGTCTTCCTCGATCGGCTCGACCGTTTGGTCGCCCTCGACGGCCGCGTCGACTTTATCGAGTGGGTCACCCTGACCCTGATTCAGCTGCGCCTGCGACCCACGCTCGCAGCAGCCAATCGAAAGCTCGATGGCAACATCCAGCACTATCATCGCGCGCTGACCACCATCTTCAATAGCTTGGTGGAGCTGAGCCGGGACAAGGCGGCGGCGGAAAAGGCCCATCAGGCCATTTGCCGCCAATTGGACATAGCCTATCGGCCTAACCAGACGCTGCAGTCCATCGGTTACCAGGGGCTGGGTTCAGCCCTAATGGCATTGGAGCAGGTAAATTTCGTTTGGCGCAGGACCTTGCTGCAAGCCTTTGGCGATATTATTCAAGCCGACGGCCGAGTCGAATTCCGTGAATATGAACTACTCCGCATAATGGCGCAGTGCCTAGCGTGCCCTATGCCACCCCTTCGGCCCATCCCAGTAAATACCAGTATTCGATAAATCGCCTGCCCAGCTCGCTAATCTTTGTGACCGACTTAACAGAACCATCCGCCGATCGGTGGCTCACTGGCCCTTAGCGATCGACGCCGGTTGATTATCTGCAACAAGCAAATTTGACAACCATCAATGACCTGCTTCCTAGCGTTCATGCGCGCTGGGCATACTAAGCGGTGAAGACTCTTAGTAGCAGGAAATGAGACTTGATGGGGTTCCGGTGGCTGAATAATAACAATCTAGGGCCGTTCGGCGTTTTTTCGAGGTAGTGGTCGCCCGAGCTAATAAGGGGCGTTTTCGAGTGGTATTAACTGTCCTGCAGCCCCCGTCGCACCTAGGTGAACGAGGTATTAACTATCAACGCGGTACAGCAAGAAACAGGCAGCAACGACAAGTCAGCCGCCCCCTCGACTGGCAATCAGCGACCGTCGGTTCCGGTCGTCGGGCTGGGCGCGTCCGCCGGCGGGTTGGACGCTTATAAGCGGTTTTTCAGCGCGATGCCGAGCAACAGTGGTTGGGCCTTTGTGTTGGTGCAGCATCTGGACCCGAAGCACAGCAGCATGACTGCCCAACTGCTCGCCAAACACACGTTGATGCCGGTGGAGCAGGTTGAACAGGCAACCGCCGTGCAAGCCAATCATGTTTATGTGATACCACCGAACAAGGATCTGCTCCTAGTCAATGGCTGCCTGCTGCTGAATGCTTTGCCGCCGCGTCAGGGCCCGCATTTGCCAGTCGATCTGTTTTTACGGTCACTGGCCCAAGACCAGGGCGAGCAGGCCCAGGCCATTATTCTATCGGGCACGGGCTCGGACGGTACGCTGGGCGTTGCCGCGATCAAGGCCGGCGGCGGCTTGGTGCTGGTGCAAACGCCGGAAACCGCCCAGTTCGATGGCATGCCGCGCAGTGCCATTCAGACCGACTTGGTCGATTGCGTGGCCGATGTCGAGGCGCTACCCGAGCTGTTAATTCACTACCAGGCCCAGCTGCAGGGCTTGGCGATGTCCGATGCGCATAAGACGGTGCCCGACGATCAACTCGACCTGCTCATTAATGCGGTTCGAATGCGGACCAAATACGACTTCAGGTTGTATAAGAAGGGCACCCTATTACGGCGTATTCATCGACGCATGGGCTTGAACCATCTGTCTGATATAAAGGAATATGTGCACCTGGTGCAGACGGACGAGGGTGAAGCCAAGCGCCTCTTCAAGGACCTCCTTATTAGTGTGACCGGTTTTTTTCGCGATCTGGAAGCTTACCAGGAACTCCAGTTAGAGGTGATCGAAACGCTGGTGGCCGAGGCGGCGCCTGATCAGCCAATCCGAGTTTGGGTGGCCGGTTGCGCCACCGGTGAGGAAGCCTATTCCATCGCGATGGTGATCCTCGAGCAATTGGCGACGGCGAACAAACGCTGTCCGGTGCAGATTTTTGCCTCCGATATCGATGAACAGGCCCTGTCTGTCGCCCGGTTGGGTCGATACCCTCTCAATATTGCCACCGATGTATCGGCCCCTCGGCTGCAGAAATTTTTCACCCAGCAGGATCAGTCCTACCAGGTAACAAAAACCCTACGCGAAGCGATCATCTTTGCAGAGCACAATCTGATCAGCGATCCGCCCTTTTCTCGCCTTGACCTAATCAGCTGTCGCAACTTGCTGATCTACATGGAGCCGGAGCTGCAGCGACAGATCGTGCCCCTTTTTCATCAGATATTGAACGAAGATCGTTATCTTTTTTTGGGCAGTTCTGAAACCATCGGCAGCCAAACCGCACTCTTTCAATCCATTAGCAAGCAGGCGCGACTGTTTCAACGCGTCGGCGCAGGGTTGCGCGAGGGCTTGCGAATCCCCCAGGTGGACAATCTCGATCGCTTTAGTAGTGCCCGTTTCGCCCCCCAAGAGACCTATTTGGAACCGCTAAATTTTGCCAAGCTAACCCAGCATTTGTTGCTCGAACGGTTTGCCCCTTTTGCCGTTCTGGTCGACCCGCAATACCAGGTGTTGTACCTGGCAGGGTCATCGGGCTTGTATCTGGAAATGACCACCGGCTTGCCGAGTAAGGATTTGATCGGCATGGTCCGAGAAGGGCTGCGCAGCAAGGTGCGCTTGGCATTGAAAAAGGCCAGCCAAGCGGATGAACAATTTTCGCTTTCCGGGCGGGTCAAGCGTGATGGGCATTACCACCCGGTGACCGTCACCGCCATGCCGGTCTCTGCCTATCGCGCCAACGCCAAACTGCTATTGGTCACCTTTGCCGAGCCGAAACAGGTCGTAGGGGCCGAAGCCAGTTCTGAGATTGGCGAGCTGGATGTAAACAGTGAGTGGCAAATCAAGACATTAGAAGGGGAATTGCGCGAAGCCAGAGAGGATTTACGCCATCACCTAACCTCGATGGCCGAGGCCAACGACAAGCTGCGCACCTCTAATGAAGAGGTTTTGTCGATCAATGAAGAGCTGCAGTCGAGCAACGAAGAGCTGGAAACCTCAAAAGAAGAGCTGCAGTCGCTCAATGAGGAGTTGTCGACGGTCAATAACCAGTTGCAGGATAAGGTGCTGGAGTTGGCCGAGGCCAATGATGACTTAGCCAATCTGTTGGCCAACACCGATATTGCGGCGCTGTTTCTCGATCGTGACTCTGTTATCAGGCGTTTTACCCCGGCGACGCGCAAGCTGTTCAATCTGATTGCATCCGATATCGGTCGTCCGATCGGAGATATCTCCCACCGAATCAAGGATTTAACCTTGCTCGAGGATGCCCAGATGGTAATGCAAAACTTGACCACCATTGAGCGTGAGGTCGCCACCAATAACGATCAGTTCTTTATCCAGATTATCAAACCTTTTCGCACCGAAGCCAACGTGATCGATGGCATCGTGGCAACCTATGTCGACATTAGCCATTTAAAAAAATCACAGGAAAACCTGGTGGACGCCAAACGTAGGGTCGAACTGCTGCTGCAATCGACCGGAGAGGCGATCTACGGTGTCGATAGACAGGGACGCTGTATCTTTGCCAATAATCGCCTAGCGCAGCAATTGGGCTTCAACTCGGATGAGCTGCTCGGCAGCGATATCCATGCATTGATTCACCATACCCAAGAAGATGGCTCAGTCTTCCACTGGAAGGACTCCTTTGTGTATGAGTGCCTGACCAGCAAGAAGGGCCACCAGGGCGGGCATAATATTGCCTGGCGCGAGGATGGTACCTCCTTTCCCATTCTCTACACGGTAGAACCGATCAAAGAAAATGGCGAGTTGACCGGTGCCATGGTGACCTTTCGCGACCGCACCGAGGAGCGCGCCGCCTCCAACAAGCTCGATCACCTCGCCCGACACGACACCCTTACGGGCTTGGTCAATCGGCGTGAATTTGAGGATCGCCTGACTCGAGTGCTCGACAGTGCTCGGCAGGACAAGACCGAACATGTTCTCTGCTATCTCGATTTAGACCAGTTCAAGGTGGTTAACGACACCTGTGGTCATTTGGCCGGCGATGAGCTGTTGCGCCAAATTGCCGGGCTGCTCGAAAGCCATATTCGCAAGCGCGATACCCTGGCCCGTTTAGGCGGGGATGAATTTGGCCTGTTGATGGAGCATTGTGATCTCTACGAGGGACGCCGGGTCGGCAATAATTTGCGCGATGCCGTCGCCGAATACCGATTTGTCTGGGAGGGTAAGGCGCACACAGTTGGGGTGAGTATCGGAGTGGTATCGATCGTCGATGATGTTGGCGATATCACCGATGTCCTAAAGGCGGCTGACGCGGCCTGCTATGTCGCTAAAGAAGGCGGGCGTAATCGAATTCACGTCTACCACCCCAATGATGCCGAACTGTCCAACCGCCAAGGGGAGATGCAATGGGTTGAGCACATTAACAGTGCGCTACTGGACAACCGTTTTCAATTGGCCGTGCAACCGATTATGGCCTTGGCTGACAACAGCGCCGACGCCCAGTCCTATGAGGTGCTGTTGCGCATGGAGGGCTTGGATGGCGAGCTCATTATGCCAGAAACCTTTTTGGGCGCGGCCGAACGCTACAACCTGGTCACCAAACTGGATACCTGGGTGGTGCACAGCATCGTGGCCTGGATCGATAGCCATCCAAGCGAATTTGCCAAGGTGAGTCTATTGAATATCAATCTGTCGGGCAGGACCCTTGGCGACAACGACTTTTTGGCCACCCTGATGACGCTTTTCGAAGACCACAAGATTCCCGGCAACAAGATTTGTTTTGAAATTACCGAAACGGCCGTGATTAGCAATCTGTTTAGCGCCAATCGATTTATGCACTCGTTAAAACAACTTGGTTGCGTCTTTGCGCTCGACGATTTCGGGACTGGCTTGTCCTCTTTTCAATATCTAAAGACCCTGCCGGTGGAATACCTCAAGATCGACGGTATGTTTATCCGTGACATACTCGATGACCCGATTGACTTGGCGATGGTTAAGTCGATCAGTGAAATTGGTCAAGTGATGGGCAAGCAAATCATTGCCGAATACGTGGAAAGTGAGTTGGTATTGGAAAAACTCAAGGAAATGGGCCTGAACTACGCCCAGGGCTTTTATCTGGGCGCGCCTGTGGCGCTGCAGGACATGAACTTTGATACCGGTTCGGTGCAGCCTGCGAGCTAAATTGGTCTGCCAGGGCGACCGGTTCGTCCCAATGCCAGCCCCTGTAACCTGGGCTTTGCACCGCCTTGGCCGAGTGACTGGCGAAATTACCGCTTTATTAACGCAACGGCCCTCATATCCCTTGATTCCGCCTGCTGCATTGCGTAAACTGCCGCCCCTCTGCTCGAACCGAGTAGAGACAGTTGTGCTTTGCCCTTGGGGTAAAGTACTTAACTCCTTACCTTACTGTGAGTGTTACAGGAGGTTGTTAACCCGGAAGGAGCATTTATGCGCCATTACGAAATCGTTCTACTGGTCCATCCTGACCAGTCTGAACAAGTGCCTGCCATGGTAGAGCGTTACACGTCTGTTGTAACCGAAGCCGGCGGTGCTATCCACCGTTACGAAGATTGGGGCCGTCGTCAATTAGGTTTCCCAATTCAGGATCTCCATAAGGCTCACTACGTGTTGTTAAACATCGAAGTGACGGATGCCTCTATCGAAGACCTGAAAACCACTTTCCGTTTTAACGATGCGATTTTACGCAGCATTGTTCTGCGTCGTAAAGATGCAGTCATCGAGGCCTCGCCTATGATGAAATCTGTTGAAGCCAAGAAAGCGAAAGATGAAGCCCAGGCCGCTGCACGTACTCCGCGCTCTGAAGACGAAGCCACCACTGACGATGCTGATGACGATTCAGCATCTGAAGAATAATAGGAGCATACACTATGGCACGTTTCTTTCGCCGTCGTAAGTTCTGCCGCTTCACTGCAGAAGGCATTGTTGAGATAGATTACAAAGATGTTGACCTATTAAAGGGCTACATTACCGAAACAGGCAAGATTGTACCGAGTCGTATCACCGGTACCAGTGCGAGATATCAGCGTCAATTGGCGACTGCCATCAAACGCGCACGGTATTTGGCTCTGTTGTCCTACACCGACTCACACAAGTAAGTTATTGAGGTAAGCGAGATGGAAGTTATCCTGCTTGAAAAAGTTGGTAAGATGGGCGTTTTGGGCGACACCGTAAATGTAAAAAGCGGTTATGCGCGCAATTTCCTGGTACCAACAGGCAAGGCAGTCCCTGCGACTGCAGAAAATTTAAAGCATTTCGAAGTTCGTCGTGGCGAACTGGTTAAGGCTGAAGCCGCTAAATTGGCTTCTGCCCAAGCACGTGCCGATCAACTGGCTGAGCTTGAGTTAACCGTTACGGCGCACGCCGGCGAAGAAGGCAAGTTGTTCGGTTCTATCGGTCCTCGTGACGTTGCTGACCTTGTGTCTGCAACAGGCGTTGAGATTGAGAAATCCGAAGTGAAGATGCCTTTAGGTCCGATTCGTACCGTTGGTGAATACGACATTGCTGTCCAGTTACACAGCGATGTCAAGGGTACTGTGCATTTGATCGTTGTTGCAGAAGCCTAAGGTCAATTCAGGTCTGTAGCGCCTAGGCGATGCAGACTCGATTGACGGCGGTTGCCGGAATGGCAACCGCTATCTAAGAAGCGCACCTCGGTGCGTTTTTTTTTGTTCGGCTTTTATCAACAGCCGGTCAACGCCGATTTCACCCTGGCTTTTGCTGTCTTGGGCGCGACACCGCTCGAGCTAGGTCAAATACCCCGTGCCTCTGGCACTGTATCTCGGTAAACTGCTCCTCTATTTAGGTTGTGGAAGTTTCTGGATGTCCGATAATTACGATGACGACTTGCTCTCCTCGAGCGACCCTGAGATCCGTCAAATTAAGACCCCACCCCATTCTTTGGAAGCCGAACAGTCGGTTCTGGGTGCCTTGATGGTCGATAACTCGCAATGGGACAATGTCTCCGAAATTCTGATGCCGGACGATTTCTTTCGCAATGAACACCGTCAAATCTTCCGTATGATGATGAAGTTGGCCTCGGCCAATTCGCCGATGGATGTTATTACCCTGGGCGAGACCCTGGAAAAGGAGCGCTTACTGGAGGCGACCGGCGGCATGACCTATCTGACCGAATTGGCCGAAAACACGCCATCGATCAGCAATGTCGTGGCCTATGCCAAGATCGTCCACGAGCGCAGCGTCTTGCGGCAGTTAATCAGTGTCGCCGGCGATATCGCCGGTAAGGCTTACGACCCGCGCGGTCTGGATGCCCAAACCATTCTCGATGAGGCCGAACGAGCGGTCTATAAGATTGCCGAGGATCGACCCAATCAGGGTGGCCTTATTCACGTTAATCCCCTGGCTGATCGGGCCTTGGCGCGGATTGATGAGTTGTCCAAACAAGATTCCGATATAGTCGGGATATCGTCCGGTTTCAGCGACCTCGATAAGACCACCAAGGGTTTTAAGGGCGGCGAATTGATTATTGTCGCGGCGCGACCGGCTATGGGTAAAACCACTTTCGCCATGAACCTGGTCGAGGAGGCCATCCTCAATCAGGATAAGGTCGTCGTGGTGTTCAGCTTGGAAATGCCCGCCGATCAGTTGCTCAATCGTGCCTTTGCCTCGCTCGGGCGGATCGAGTTGGGCCGGGTGATTACCGGCAAACTCGCCGATGACGATTACCCCAAGCTGGTCAAGGCGGTCAATCTGCTCAAGGATAAGAAACTCTATATAGACGATACTGCCGGCCTGTCACCGTCGGAGATGCGCTCGCGGATCCGTCGCCTGATCCGCGAACACGGCAGCATCGGCATGATCATGATCGATTATCTGCAATTGATGAGCATCAAGGGTTTCACCGAAGGCCGTACCAACGAGATCTCGGAAATATCGCGCACCCTGAAAGCCATCGCCAAAGAATTCGACTGCCCGGTAATTGCCCTGTCGCAGCTTAACCGTTCACTCGAGCAGCGCCCCAATAAGCGGCCTATTGCCTCGGATTTGCGTGAATCGGGCGCGATCGAGCAGGATGCCGATCTGATTATGTTTATCTACCGCGATGAAATCTACAATCCCGATTCACCCGAGAAGGGCACCGGTGAAATTATTATCGGCAAAAATCGAAACGGTCCAACCAATACGGTCCGGCTCTCCTTTCAGGGCCAATACTCGAAGTTTTCCGATTTGGCACCGGACTATATGGGTGAGTACAACAGCTGATGAATCGAGGCACCGAGGCACAGATCGATCCGACCGCGTGGCAGCATAATGTGCAGTGCGTCCGCCAGTGGGCGCCCCAGGCGCGGGTCTGGGCCGTGGTCAAGGCCAATGCCTACGGTCACGGGGTTGAGCGGGCCGCGCAGGCCTTGAGTTCGGCCGATGGCTATGCCGTGGCCACGCTCGGTGAGGCGATCGAATTACGTCGGTTACAGCCGCACCATCCGATCCTATTGCTCGAAGGTGTTAATCGGGCAGAGCAACTGGCCGATGTAGTGGCCTGCCAGTTACAGACCGTGGTGCACTGCCAGACCCAGCTCGATCAGATACGCCAAAGCACGGCGCAGCGGCTTGACACCCAGCCCTTGGTGGTCTGGCTCAAGGTCGATACCGGGATGCATCGATTGGGTTTTGCGCCGTCAGACCTGGAGTCGGCCCGTTCGCTCTTAGCGAATTGCCCGGGTGTGCAGCTCGAGGGCGTGATGACCCATCTGGCCTGTGCCGATGCTCTGGACCAACCGGAACCAACCCTCCAGCAACTGGCTCTATTCGACGCCTGTGTGCGACCCGGCGATCGCTTAAGCATTGCCAACTCCGCTGCCGTGATCGGATGGCCGCAAACCCATAATGACTGGGTCCGGCCTGGTATTATGCTCTACGGTTCCTCGCCCTTTGCCGAGCGCAACGGCGTGGATCTGGGGTTGCGCCCGGTGATGACCCTGACCGCGCCGGTGCTGGCCGTGCGCACGGTCCTGGCGGGCGAGGCCATAGGCTATGGCCAAGCTTGGCGTGCCGAACGGGATTCGCGTATCGCCACCGTGGCGATCGGGTATGGCGATGGCTATCCGCGTCAGGCACCCAATGGCACGCCGATCTGGCTTAACGGTCAAACGGTGCCCTTGGCGGGTCGGGTATCGATGGACATGCTGATGATCGATGTCACCGATCTGGATCGGGTGTCGGTCGGCGATATGACCGAACTGTGGGGCAAGCGTTTAAGCGTTGATGAGGTCGCGCGCGCCATCGGCACCATCGGCTATGAGTTGCTCACTCGGGTGACCGCGCGGGTCGAGCGCGTCTGATTCGGTTCTTCGTGCCATCGCAGCCCTCGCGCCGTCGTCCTGGCGACGGCTCCGTATAGCCTCCTCTCAGGCCGCCTAGCCCCGCCCCATACACCAAATGGATGATGGGTATCTGCCCCGCGGATCAAGACATTTACTATTCAATCCGTATAATCGGCCTCCTCACTGTTACCAATCCGTTTTGAACGGCATGGCGTAGAGTGTCCCTAAGGATCATTAAACATAACAGAGGGTAGAACTGTATGGCGGTGAAATCAGTCGATGTATTGCTGGTTGGTGGTGGCGTGATGAGCGCAACGCTGGGAGTCCTGCTGAAGCAGCTCGAACCTTCGATCAATATTCTGATGATCGAACGTAATGAAAAGGTGGCGCTGGAAAGTTCCGATGGCTGGAACAATGCCGGTACTGGCCATGCCGCCTATTGTGAGCTGAACTACACGCCCGAACGGTCCGATGGCAGTATCGATATCGATAAGGCCGTGTCGATTAACAGCGCCTTCGAAATATCACTGCAATTCTGGTCCTACTTAGTCAATAAGGGCTTCTTTCCCGATCCTCAGCACTTTATCAATCGCGCCCCCCACCAGAGCTTCGTCTGGGGCGAGAAAAACGTCGATTTTTTACGTAAGCGCTTTGCCGCCATGAGTCAACACCCCCTCTTTGCCGGTATGGAATACAGCGAAGATCCCGCGGTGTTGGCCAACTGGATGCCATTGATCATGGATGGCCGGGACCCGACCGACAAGGTCGCCGGCACGCGAGTGTTGCACGGTGCCGATGTCGACTTTGGTTCCATTACCCGCGATCTAATTTATAATCTGGCTAAACAGCCCGGGTTTGAACTGTTAGTCAGTCACGAAGTGAAAAGCTTCAAACGGCTTGCCAATCAGACTTGGTCAGTTGCTATACGCGACTGTATTCAAGGTAAGGTTGAGCAGATCCACAGCAAGTTCATCTTTTTGGGCGCTGGCGGGGGCTCGTTGCCCTTGCTCCAGGCCGCCGGTATTGAAGAGGGCGCTGGATACGGTGGCTTCCCGGTCAGCGGTCAATGGCTGGTCTGTAAGAAACCGGAAGTCGTGGCTCGCCACAGTGCCAAGGTCTACGGCAAGGCGCCGCTCGGCGCGCCACCGATGTCCGTACCGCATCTGGACACGCGCGTGATCGATGGCGAGAAAGCCTTGCTGTTTGGGCCCTTTGCCGGCTTTACCACCAAGTTCCTTAAGCAGGGCTCGTTCCTCGATCTGTTCAAGTCGATTCGGCCGAACAACCTAGTGCCGATGATGCGGGTTGGCCTGCGTCATACCGACCTGACCCGTTATCTGATCAGTGAGGTCATGCTGTCTACCGAAGACCGCATCGAATCGTTGCGTGGCTACTACCCGCAGGCCAAACTCGAAGACTGGCAATTGGCCATCGCCGGGCAGCGGGTGCAGATCATTAAGAAAGACAAGAAGTTGGGCGGTAAGTTGGAATTCGGCACCGAGGTGATCAGTTCGGCCGATGGCAGTCTGGTCGCGCTGCTTGGTGCCTCGCCCGGCGCCTCCACGGCGGTGGACACGATGATCGGTATTCTCGAAACCAGCTTTCCCAAAAAGATGGCCAGCGAGGCTTGGCTGGAAAAGTTACACGCCATGGTGCCCTCATACGGTCAGGTGTTAGTGGACGATTTAGAGCTGCTAAAGCGAGTCCGCGAGTACACCCTAACCACGCTGAAATTAACCCCTCCTTAATTGGCAGGATTATCACTGGCGTCGCTCGACGCCGGTGATCAGGTCCACGACCGGCAGCAACAACACGGCTCAGGCATTCCACGGTTGCACACCGACGCTCGGACACTGCTAAAGATCGGGTTCACCCTGGCAGCACTTATCGGCGCCGCGTTTTTCTAGTAGCATAGTTGGCGATCCCTAGATTCGATCTTAGGGTGGACCCTTACCGCTGCCATGGAGTTAGTCAATGCCTCGCGTTATCGCCTTCAGGCTTAAGAGCCGTGCCATGTGCCCTAGCGCAGATAGGACTCTGGCGGTCAATGCCACCAACAACCCCTTTGGGCAAGCCTGATGGCACTGCTCGATCTGCTCCAGTCCGCCGCCTGGCGAAAGTTGATTGAGGCGCGTGTCGACGATGCCCAATTGAACGATCTGGCCACCTTTCTGCTTGAGCAGGAACGCGCCGGCCAGACCCTCTATCCGGCCAAGTCGAATTGGTTTCGTGCGCTCGACAGCGTTGCACCGCAACAGGTACGGGTGGTGATTCTGGGCCAGGATCCCTATCACGGCCCTAACCAGGCTCAGGGCTTAAGTTTTTCCGTGCCCACGGGCGCAAAACTCCCGCCGAGCTTGCGCAATATCTTTAAGGAGCAGCAGGCGGATTTGGGCATCAACAACGAATCGGGTGATCTATCTAGGTGGACCGGGCAGGGCGTGCTGTTGCTCAATGCGGTCTTAACCGTTAATGCCGGCCAGGCCGGCAGTCACGCCAAGCAGGGCTGGGAGGCGCTAACCGATGCGGTTATTCGGGCCCTGAACGATGGCCCCACGCCCACAGTCTTTATGCTCTGGGGCGCCTACGCAGAAAAAAAACAACAGCTCATCGATGCCTCGAAACACCTAATTCTCAGTGCACCGCACCCCTCGCCTTTGTCGGCCTATCGGGGTTGGTTCGGTTGCCGACACTTTTCTCAAGCCAACCTCTATCTGCAACAACAGGGTTATGCCGCGATCGATTGGCATACCGAATCCTCGCCCCAGCAGTCTCTTTGGTAGGTCGCCACGACCCGAGCGCAACCCAGATAAAATAATGTAAATACTCTGCAGCTGTGCCGTGCCTGAACTAAGATTGAAAAACAGCAGGTAAATATCAACCGATGATTAAGGATCCGGCGGCCCTGTCGTGAACGCTCATAATGGCAAAGCATTAACGGCATTCTGATCGCCTAAATTTTTCGGATTTGAGCACCGGATGACCCGTCGGTTCATCAGTACACAAAAGCTTGAGAATATTCTTATTTAGGATTCGTGGCACAGAAGGTGCGTTTTTATAGCGTCGAGCGGGTGTCACTTATGCATGGTCAGGAGAGTCACATGGATCTATTTAAGCATTACCAGCAGCGTTACGAAACCAAGCGGCACGAGGAGTTCTCACTCGAAGAATATCTCAATCTGTGCAAAGCCGACCCAATGACCTACGCCACGGCGCCGCAGCGTATGCTGGCGGCGATTGGCGAGCCCGAGGTGGTCGACACCGCGCGCGATAGCCAACTGAGTCGAATTTTTTCCAATAAGGTCATTCGCCGCTATCCGGCCTTCGCCGAATTTTACGGCATGGAAGAGCCGATCGAACAGATTGTGGCCTATTTCCGGCACGCGGCTCAATCGCTCGAGGAGCGTAAACAAATACTTTATTTGTTGGGGCCAGTGGGCGGTGGTAAGTCATCCTTGGCCGAGCGACTCAAGGTCTTGATTCAGCAAATTCCGTTCTATGCGATTAAAGGTTCCCCGGTGTTTGAATCGCCCCTAGGTCTGTTCGATCCGGCCGAAGATGCCGAGGTGTTGGAGGAAAAATATGCTATTCCAAACCGCTACCTAGGCCATATCATGTCGCCTTGGGCGGTTAAGCGTTTGCACGAGTTCGGTGGTGATATTAGTCAGTTTCGAGTGGTTAAGCTGTATCCCTCGATTACCGATCAGATCGCCGTTGCGAAGACCGAACCGGGGGATGAAAACAATCAGGACATTTCGGCCTTGGTTGGCAAAGTCGATATTAGGGCGCTCGAAGACTTCCCGCAAAACGATCCCGACGCCTATTCCTTCTCAGGTGCTTTGTGCAAAGCCAATCAGGGCCTGATGGAGTTTGTGGAAATGTTCAAAGCACCGATTAAGGTGCTGCACCCCTTGCTGACCGCGACTCAGGAAGGCAACTACAACGCCACCGAAGGCATGAGTGCTATACCCTTCAGTGGTACTATTTTGGCGCACTCGAATGAATCCGAGTGGCAAAAATTCCGCAATAATCGCAATAATGAGGCCTTTCTTGATCGGGTCTATATTGTCAAAGTGCCTTATTGCTTAAGGGTACAAGAAGAAATAAATATATATAAAAAGCTGCTTGAACACAGCTCGCTGCGCCAATCGCCCTGTGCTCCGGATACCTTGAAGATGTTGGCACAGTTTGTCGTCCTGTCGCGGGTCGCTGTGCCAGAGAATTCCAATCTCTACTCTAAGATGCGCGTCTACGATGGCGACAATCTCAAAGACACCGATCCGAAAGCCAAGACTATTCAGGAGTACAAGGATGCCGCCGGTGTCAACGAGGGCATGGACGGGCTGTCGACCCGCTTCGCCTTTAAAATTTTGTCCAAAGTTTTCAACTTCGATCCGATCGAAGTAGCCGCCAATCCGGTTCATCTGCTTTATGTGCTAGAAGAGCAGATCGAGCAGCAGCAGTTTCCGCAGGAGATTCACGATCGTTATCTGGCTCATTTGAAAGAATTTTTGGCGCCACGCTATGTCGATTTTATCGGTAAGGAAATACAGACGGCATACCTAGAATCCTATTCCGAATACGGCCAAAATATTTTTGATCGCTATGTGACCTATGCCGATTTCTGGATTCAGGACCAGGAGTATCGTGATCCGGAGACCGGAGAGATACTCAACAGAGGCTCGCTTAATGACGAGTTAGAGAAGATTGAGAAACCGGCTGGTATCTCCAATCCCAAGGATTTCCGTAACGAGATCGTTAACTTTGTCTTGCGTGCCCGTGCCAATCACGAGGGGCGCAATCCGAGCTGGCAAAGTTATGAAAAGTTACGCGCGGTGATAGAGAAAAAAATGTTTTCCAACACCGAGGATCTACTGCCGGTGATTTCCTATACCGCCAAGTCGTCCAAAGGCGATGAGAAAAAACACGCCGATTTCGTACGCCGTATGGTCGAGCGGGGCTATACCGAGAAACAGGTTCGACTGTTGAGTGAATGGTATTTGCGGGTTCGTAAATCATCTTGAATCGGGAGGGTCTATGGTCAACTCCTATGTTGTCGATCGTCGCTTAAATGGTAAGAACAAGAGTGCGGTAAACCGAAAGCGGTTTTTGGAACGCTATAAAAAGCATATCAAACGCGCGGTTAATGAGGCGGTCAACAGCCGCTCTATCACCGATATGGAGCATGGCGAGTCTATCTCTATTCCGGGTCAGGATATTCATGAGCCGGTATTTGGTCATGGCGCGGGTGGCCAGCGGTCGATTGTGAATCCGGGTAACAAGGAGTTTGTCTCCGGTGATCGCATTGCTAAGCCGCGCGGCGGGGCAGGGCAGGGGGGCACCGGGCAGGCATCCGATAGTGGCGAGGGACTCGACGACTTCACCTTTAATATTACCCAGGAGGAATTTCTCGAATTTCTCTTCGAGGATCTGGAGTTACCCAACCTGGTCCGTAAAGAGCTTAAATCGTTGGACGACTTTGTCTACCGT
>JBLHFL010000023.1:0-14760 GCA_047618105.1 Granulosicoccus sp. | reverse complement strand
CGCTCCAGTATTTCTGCGGCCCGAATGCCTTCCCACGTTGCGACCAATTTAATTAACACGCGCTCGGTTGGAATACCCATTTCACTATAGAGTTGAATCAATCGACGAGCTTTAGCGATACTGGCGTCGGTATCAAAGGACAGCCGTGCCGAGACTTCTGTCGACACCCGGCCGGGAATAAGAGTCAAGATTTGCTGGCCGATCACGACAGTCAATCGATCACAGGCGTCTGCCAGCTGTTGTCGCGTATCGTCAGGGTAACGCTGACGCACGGTCGTGAGTATATCCTTCACTAGAGCATCGTATTGTCCCGAGCGCAGGGCCTTCAGCACCAGCGACGGATTTGTTGTCGCGTCGGCCGGGCGAAAACGGCGTATCGCGTCGAGATCTCCCGTATCGGCCACGACTGTGCTGCGTTGGCTCAACTGTGTCAGTAAGTTTTCCATTGTGTTTTTGTCTCCAATTCGGCTGCCTAGGCGCTGCTAGTTCGCTATTCGGTACTGATCAGCAGGTCCGCCTGGCCACTGTTGGCCAGGACTAAGCGCGCGTTATTTAAATCATTGACCTGCACTCGCTCGAGCGCAGTTTTCAGCGAGTGGCCATGATCCAGCCAACGCTGAATCAAGCGCTGCTCAAGGGTCTCGAGACTGGGCGCGAGCGATACGGTGACATCCAGCAGTGGCCTCAGCTCATTCCAAGGTGGGCTCTGCAGCAGCAAATAGTTGCCCTCAACGACAACTATTGCTGTCCGCTCGTTTATCTCACCGGCATTGGGCAGCGATGTATCCAATGTTCTGTCAAATACCGGAAAATATAAGGCTTCGGCGGGTTGATGTACTCGCTTCATTAGGCTCACCAAGCCCGTTACATCGAAGGTTTGGGGCGCGCCTTTGCGCGCCAGCATACCCTGCTCAATGAGCACCGAGTTCTCTAGGTGATAGCCATCCATGGGTAACAGAACGGCATAGGAGTCAGCGCCAGACCTGCGGTTTAGTTCGCTCACCAAGGCCTCAGCCAGAGTTGATTTACCGGACCCAGGCGGGCCGGAAATGCCTAAAACCAGGCGCAGACCGTTGCGCGGGTGGGCGTCAATCAGAGTTAAGATCTGTTGCATATGATGCTGTACTGTTTTCATAATTCAGGCCGACTCCCTCGCCAGTTCTGGCTCCTTGGCGCCGGTCATCAATGCCACGGCATCGCTCATACTGTGGTCCTGCGGATCAATCACACAGAGGCGTCGACCCAGGCGATGAATATGAATACGGTCGGCGACCTCAAAGACATGGGGCATATTGTGGCTGATCAGCACAATCGGTATACCGCGTGACTTTACCTCAAGGATTAACTCCAACACGCGTCGGCTCTCTTTTACGCCCAACGCAGCGGTTGGTTCATCGAGAATAATGACTTTGGAGCCAAAGGCCGCAGCTCTTGCGACAGCAACACCCTGGCGCTGACCACCGGAGAGCGTTTCGACCGGTTGACGAATATTTTGAATCGTGGTCAAACCCAGTTCGTTGAGCTTTTCGCGGGCAAAGGCTTCCATCGCCGGGCGATCCAACATACGGAGCACCTTGCCTAAGAAGCCCGGCTTGCGCAGTTCCCGGCCCATGAAGACATTATCCGCAATGGACAAGGCGGGTGACATCGCCAATTGTTGATAGACCGGTTCAATGCCGTGCTGTCGAGCATCCAAAGGGGAGGTGAAGTGGATGGTTTTGCCGTCCAGTTGTATCTCACCGAAATCCGGAATAACCGCACCCGAGATCGCTTTGATCAGGGTCGATTTGCCGGCGCCATTGTCGCCGATAATGCCTAGAATCTCATTTGGATAGAGTTCGAAGTCACAATGATCCAGGGCGGTTACTCGACCATAACGTTTGACTAGGCCGGTCGCTTTGATAATGGGAGTTTGGTTGTTTGTCATACAGATGCCTTCCGAATCCACTGATCCACGGCCACGGCCGCAATAATCAACACACCAATCAACAGGTATGTCCACTGTGCATCGGCCCCTAACAGGCGCAGGCCAAGGGTGAAGACGCCGACTATGAGCGCCCCAAAGAGCGAACCAATGATGGATCCTCGGCCGCCGAATAAAGAGATACCCCCGATCACCACCGCCGTAATAGATTCAATATTGGCAAGTTGCCCTGCTGTGGGTGATACCGAGCCGATGCGGCCAATCAGAGCCCAACCCGCAAAGCCACAAATCAGTCCGGATAACATATAGACCGACAACAGCACTCTTTCCGTTTTAACGCCGGACAACTTCGCGGCTTCAATATCATCGCCTACGGCATAGACGTGCCGGCCCCAAGCGGTGTACTTCAAGGCATAGCCGAGCACGAACACTAGGGCAATCATAAACAGCACCCCGACCGTAAAGACTGCGTTGCCGATTGAAATCTTATAGCCGAAAAACTGGAGCAGCGGTGCGATCTCTTCGATGTCGTGGGCCCGAATGGTTTGGTTCGCGGAGTAGAGGAAGTTAGTGGCCAAGACAATCTGCCACATGCCGAGTGTGACAATAAAGGGCGGCAGTTTGAGACGGGACACCAGCAGGCCGCTGATCATGCCGCATAGCGCGCCACAGACCAGGCCAAAGAAGATACTGATTTCAGCAGGTAGACCATAGCGAAAGGTGAACTGTCCCATCACCACAGAGGACAACACCATAATGGCGCCGACCGAAAGATCGATACCCGCGGTCAGAATAATCAGACTTTGGGCGGCAGCAATAATCCCAACGATTTGGACCTGCTGCAAAATGAGTGTTAAAGCAAAGGGGGAAAAGAATTTAGAACCCAGCAGCATGCCGAACACAGCGATCGAGACAACTAATACAACCAGTGGGACTAACGCGGGGTTGGTATGCAATAAGTGCTGAATCCGATAAACCATACCAGTACGTTGCTGGTCAAAGCTGGCATGGGAGCCTGTGTCGGGCCCATCTGAGTTTTGACTGTTAAGCGGGTTTTGGGTCATAAGGACCTCGAGATTCACTCATAAAAATGGCTGATAAGAGAAGGACCCGGAATTATTCCGGGTCACCTGGTGTTAGACCGGAGCGTTTAGCCCCAGCAAAGGTCCATGCCTTTTTTGACTGAGATAGACTCTACGCCTTTAGCAGGCGAATCAGTGACGAGTGATACGCCAGTGTCGAAGAATGCCTTACCCGGAGTCGTCATTGGCTTTTTACCCTCTTGGGCCCAATGGTAAATCGCTTCCATGCCCTTAGAGGCCATCAACAGCGGATACTGTTGCGCTGTAGCACCGATAACACCATCACGGATATCCGCAATACCGGTACAGCTGCCATCGACCGACACAATCAACACATCGTCTTCACGACCAATAGCTTTCAGTGCCTGGTAGGCGCCTGCTGCTGCGGGCTCATTAATGGTGTACACGACATTAATCATTGGATCCATGAGTAACAGGTTTTCCATGCCGTCACGACCGCCTTCTTCATTACCGTTGGACAGATCCTGTCCGGATATACGTGGGTCGGTTTCATCGCCCCAACGGTTTACATCGCCGGTATCAATACCAAAGCCGGTCAAAAAGCCTTGGTTACGCAATACGCCAACCGTTGGCTGGCTGACATTGATGTTCAACATGCCGATGTGTGCATTGGCGGCTTCATCACCCAACTGGGCTGCAGCCCAGGCGCCAATCAGTTCGCCGGCACGGAAGTTATCCGTCGCGAAGGTAGCGTCTGCAGCACCGATCGGATCAAGCGGGGTATCGAGCGCAATTACCAGCAAACCAGCTTCACGGGCCTGCTCAACAGCCGAAACGATTGCAGAGGTATCTGATGCGGTCAGCAATATACCGTCGGCGCCATCGGCGATGCAGGTTTCAATGGCTTGAACCTGGGTTTGATGGTCACCATCAAGACGTCCAGCGAAGGACTTAAAGTCCATGCCCATTTCTGTGCTCATCGCTTCGGCGCCTTCGCGCATCTTGACGAAAAAGGGATTGGTGTCTGTTTTGGTTATCAGGCAGGCACTGGGTTTATGGTCGTCAGCATAGGCCAAGCCCATCAACAGAGGGCTAACGACAAGAGCAGTCAGGGCGGTATGGATCAGTTTCATGGAGTGTCTCCAATATTGTTTTTATTGTACGTAAGTTTAATTAATTCACTTGTAATTAATTATTATTATATCCCAAAGGGTTCACCTAGATCGAGTTCTGTGCCAACCCACTGAGTGAGTTTGCGCTCAATCTAGTGCTTCGAAGCCACCTTGGTCAAAAATCATTCTAATCAATAATAATATCCTGTCAATAATAACTTTCAAATGAATTAATTAGTATTGGGGGCGCAGGTAAAAAACCATCTGCTTCAGTCTATTCTAGGCAATAAGCCGACCCTAGGGTTGTTTCGTTACAGGCAGGATGGTTTGTCTATTCTTCTGGCGAATAAAGAGTGCCGGACAATGTTTACTGGGCGCAAGGCTGAAGCGGCGATATTGGCTTTGGGTATCAGCCAGCAGGGGCGTTCCGAAATAGAGGTTAATATGCGCTCAAGAGTAGGAGCGTTCTTGGTGCACTCGGGCTATATTTTACCAACAACTGTGTTGTTCTGCGATCAAGCTGCCTATAATTCCGATCTTGAATTCCTTAAGGACCTGCTGTGACCGATATATCTGCCACGCTCAGTTTTCTCGTTTTAGGGTCCGATGGCCAGGCGGGTTTGGCGTTGTGCCAATATTTCTCTGAACGCCGCGTGCCGTATCAGGGTATAGCGACCCAGGAGTGCACTTCGCTGGACTTTTTGGCACAACAGATCGGCACAACGGAGCACCGCTATGTGTTCAATTTGCTGTTCGAAGAACCGACCGGTCATAGCCTGGCGGTGATTGATCACTGGACGCCGTTAGCAGAAACCATTGCAACCCGTTGCGCCCAACATCAGCGGGGTCTGTTTCAGTTGTCCAGTGCTCGGGTCTTTTCCGGAAAGCTGGCCCGTGCTTATTCGGAGTCGGATGTGCCGGACCCAATTTCGCCCTTGGGGCAACAGTATTGGGCGATCGAGCAACGCACGACAGAGCTGTGCCCGCAGTCGATCCTAGTGCGACCGGGTTGGCTGTTCAGCGAATATGGGACAAACTTCCTGACCCAGTTGGTCGATGCTGCCATTGGCCAGCAGGCCTTGAACATCACCGGTAAGTTGCGCGGCAATCCGACAGATTCCCATGCCTTGGCCAAGGTCCTGCTGGCTATGGCCGAGCAGCTTGATTGTAATGCCCAAGAGCCAGCCCTATGGGGCACTTACCACTACGGTGATAGTGACGCCTGCAGTCTCTTTACCTTTGCTAAGGCGGCGATTACCGCGGTTAAGTCGATGACCGAAGTTCAGGTTGAGACCGTAGAGGAGGGTGAAACGGTCACTATGGTGAATACCATCGCGGAACCGGAAAACTCTGAACTGGCCTGTAAGAAAATCCTCTCTACCTTTGGTATCAAGCAGCGACCCTGGCGCAGAGGTATTCACGATGTGCTGAAGAGTCTTTATCCCAGTCCCAGCTAGGTTCAACAAATTTGCCAAGCAGTTCTCAAATTTTGGCTATGCTTCTAGGTGATAACCTAAGGTCTTAGCCAAACTATGCCCACCCATGATCTATCCAAAATGCGTTTAACTGCCGGTCTCAGTATTAATCTGGAGTTTACCGGCGGGGAGGGGCAGCGTTATCAGGGCACCTTGATTGGCCTTGTGCCCGGGCGCAGCGTATTGGTCAACACCCCAATGCTGGGCGACAAACGCCCGTTGCTGTTGCGTAAGAGCCAAACGGTAGTGTGCCGGCTTTTGTCTCACAAGGTTGTCTGCGCCTTTCGCAGCCAGGTGGTGCACCTCTGTACAACCCCGATGCATTATATGCATTTGGGTTGGCCCAGCCAGGTGGAGGTCGGCACCGTGCGGAAGTCCGAACAGATCACGGCCAACCTGCCCGTGGTGATTATAAATCAGTCTGAACACCGTGGGCAGGGAATCCATGGCGCAATTGTCGACTTGTCGACCTCCGGTGCTCGCTTGGAGTCTATAGGCCCTATCGGGGGCGTTGGGACGCCGATATTGATCAAAGGTACAGTGGTAGTGGCCCATGTGTCGAGGTTGGTCTCGATCGAGGCGCTTATCGTGGTTGAATTGGGTAAGTTTGAACTGGTCAATACCACCGCTGCCTATGGTATTGAGTTTAAACAGATATCGGACCTGGATTTTTTGGCCCTCCAGGCCTTTGTTAACGTTCAAATTTCCAAGGACAGTGGCGACTGAAACCACTCACAGCAATTGGCAATCCATTAATCCACATCTTAGGTAGTGCGATTGACAGCCATGGACGCTAGGGCGGTTAAGGCGCGCCGGTAATCGCTGACTGGAAAGCCCGCCAGGTTGGCGATCGCTCGATCAGCATGCTCGATCGCCTTGGCCTCGACATAGGCCAATGAATTGGTGCGTTGCAAAATTTGCAGTATGTCGGGCAATTGTGTCAATCCACCCTTACGAATGGCGCGGCGGATCAGTTTGACCTCGGCCTCTGTGCCATGCGCCATAGCGTGAATAAGTGGCAGGGTGGGCTTGCCCTCGGCCAGGTCGTCACCAACGTTTTTGCCTAGGGTGGCCGAGTCGCCTGAATAGTCCAGCACGTCATCGATTAACTGAAACGCCAGACCCAAGTTTAGACCATATTGAGCCAGGGCCTGAGTCTGCTTAGGTGTGCAACCGGACAGTATGGCCGAGGTCTCCGCCGAGGCCTGAAAGAGTATTGCGGTCTTGCCGGTGATCACGCTCATATACTGTTGTTCGGAGGTGTCGGGGTTTTTTACATTCATTAGCTGCATCACTTCGCCCTCGGCTATCTGGCGAGTCGTATTAGCCAGACGTTCCATAACCGACAGGTTACCAATCTTGACCAGCAGTTCGAAGGAACGGGCATAGAGAAAATCACCGACCAGGACGCTGGGTGCGTTGCCCCAGTTGGCATTGGCCGTGGGCCGGCCGCGGCGCATGTCGGAAACGTCGACGACGTCGTCGTGCAATAGGGTTGCGGTATGCAGAAACTCGATCACGGTGGCCAATTCATGGTGGGCGCGGGCAACACCGCCGGTCAGGCCGGCACTAAGCAACACAAGGGTAGGGCGCATGCGCTTACCGCCACTTGAGATGATGTGTTCGGCTATTTTCTCGACCATCGGCACGCTTGAGGCGAGTTGCTGGTGAATGGTCCTGTTGACTGCGTCGAAATCCTCGGCGACAGTCTGAAATACGGCTTTTTGGTCCATCTAAGGATAGTTCTGCAGCTACTATTGGGTGGGGATGCTAGGGAGCTGGCCGCAGCCTGTCAAGAACGTTAATAAACGACTTGCATCGACAGGGCTAAATCCGTATTATTTGCCGCCCGATCGGATAGCAACATTCCCTGTTATAGGGTGCCACAGCGTAGGCGTCGCCTTTAGAAACAGGTAGTAATGGTTTTCAGGGTCGGTTGGTTAACTTTATTGGAGTAATTTATGTACGCTGTAATTGTGTCTGGCGGTAAGCAATACCGTGTCAGCGAAGGGCAAACCCTTAAGCTGGAAAAAATTGAAGCTGAAACTGGTGTCACCATCAGTTTTGAACGAATTCTGCTGGTTGCAGATGGCGATAAGATCAACATCGGTGCACCTGTTGTTGCCGGCGCTGTTGTTACCGCAGAAATTATTGCGCAAGGTCGTCACAAGAAAGTGAAGATCATGAAGTTTAAGCGTCGTAAGCACCACATGAAGCAAATGGGCCACCGTCAATGGTTCACTGAAGTTAAAATTACTGGTATCCAGGCATAACGGAGATAAATTATGGCTCATAAAAAAGCTGGTGGTAGTACTCGTAACGGTCGCGACTCGGAAAGCAAGCGTCTCGGCGTTAAAGCTTTCGGTGGCGAGGCTGTATCATCGGGCTCTATCATCATTCGTCAACGTGGTACTCGTTTCCACGCAGGTTTGAACGTAGGTATGGGTAAAGACCATACATTGTTTGCAAAAACCGACGGCAAAGTTGAATTTGTTGTTAAGGGTGGAAACAATCGCAAGTTTGTTAACATCGTGGCGTAATCTACGCACTTAACTCCTAAAAAGCCTCGCCGTGTTGCGGGGCTTTTTGCGTTTAAAGCAGGGTGTATCCAACAGTGAAATAAGCTGCTGGTTGATATTTTGGTGTTGAATATACGCTGTATTTTGTTTGCTCGGACCGGCGCATAGAACTTAAGACGTTCAGGCCTGTTCGGTTCAAGCTTACCTAACATTTGATGAGTATTAAAAGATGAAGTTTGTAGATGAAGCCACAATTGCGGTCGAAGCCGGCCATGGTGGCAAGGGTTGCCTGAGTTTTCGGCGCGAAAAATTTATCGCCAAAGGCGGCCCCGATGGGGGTGATGGTGGTTTCGGCGGCAGCGTTTGGGTCAAGGCCGACGTCAACGTCAATACTCTGGTGGACTACCGGTTTGTGCGCCGTTACCGGGCCGAAAAAGGCCAGCAGGGCATGGGCACCGATATGACCGGCCGTGGCGGCAAAGAGATGTTCTTGGTGGTGCCGGTGGGCACGACGGTAATCGATGTCGATACCGACGAAATCTTGGTTGACCTTAAAGAAGACGGTCAGCAATTCAAGATCGCCGAAGGTGGCGCTCGTGGCCTTGGTAACACGCGCTTTCGCTCCAGTACGAACCGCGCGCCGCGTCAAACCACGCCGGGTAAAGAAGGCGAAAGTCGTAATATTAAGTTTGAACTCAAGGTCTTGGCAGACGTCGGTCTGTTAGGGTTACCGAATGCCGGTAAATCCACCCTGATTCGTGCCGTGAGCTCTGCCAAGCCCAAGGTCGCCGACTATCCTTTTACCACCATGATTCCCAACCTAGGCGTGGTGCGTGTCGATGAGATGCGTTCGTTCGTGATGGCCGATATTCCGGGCCTAATCGCGGGCGCTTCGGATGGCGCTGGCTTGGGTATTCGCTTTCTCAAGCACCTGGTGCGGACGCGGGTGCTGCTGCACATAGTGGATATGTTTCCCTTTGACGAATCAACCCCGGCGGATAATGCGTTGGTGATATCCAATGAACTGGCCGCCTTTTCGCCCACCCTGGTTGAACGGGAGCGCTGGCTGATCCTGAATAAGATTGACTTAGTGCCGGAAGAGCAGCGTCAGGCGCTGATCGACTCGGTGGTCGACGCCCTAGCCTGGACCGGTCCGCTGTATGTTATCTCAGCCATGTCCAAGGTTGGTACCGAAAAATTGGCGCAGGACTTGATGACCTGGTTGGAAAATCGGCAATTGCAACTGGTCGAAAATCCGGAATTGGCCGAAGCCGATGACGAAAAGCGTGCCCAAGTTGAAGCCGAAGCGCGTGAACGTATCGAATTGCTGACCGCTCGTCACCGAGCCAAACGCGCAGCCGCTAAAGCCGGTGTCAGCGTTGAGAGTGACGATGACGACGATTTCGACGAAGACGACTACGATGTTGAGGTTGTCTACGAACTCTAGGCAATCGCGGTGATCGATCGTCTGGTCAGCTGCGCTTCGGCTGAACCGATGCACATCATCTAAGTCGACGGCGACCTTAACTGAAACAGGAAACTGCATTGAAAACAGCTCTGGTACCGACGCCGCTGACTCACGGGACGCGATGGGTGGTTAAAATTGGCTCCGCCCTGCTGACCAACGACGGCCAGGGCTTAGATTTAGTGCGGATTGAGCAATGGGCCGCCCAGATCGCCGAGCTTAAGCTGGCCGGCATCGAAGTGGTTCTGGTGTCCTCCGGGGCCGTGGCCGCCGGCATGAGCCGGCTCGGATGGTCCGAACGGCCTGCCTCTATGGAACTTTTGCAGGCGGCGGCTGCTGTGGGTCAGACCAAGCTGGTTCAGACCTACGAAGATCTCTTTCAGGCCTATGGGCTGCATACCGCACAAATTTTGCTCACCCACGATGATCTATCCGATCGCAAGCGCTATCTAAATGCTCGTAATACCTTGCGTGCTCTACTAGCGATGCCGGTGATTCCAATCGTCAATGAAAACGATACGGTGACAACCGATGAAATCAAGGTTGGCGACAATGACACCCTGGGCGCACTGGTCGCCAACCTAGTTGAGGCAGATGCGCTGATTCTGTTGACCGATCAGGACGGGCTTTTCGACGCCGATCCGCGCCACAACGCTCAAGCAAAGCTTATTCGCCATGCCCAAGCGACAGACCCGGCCCTGGTGGCCGTAGCCGGCAGCGGTGGCAGGTTGGGTCGCGGTGGTATGGCGACTAAGATTCGGGCAGCTCAGCTGGCGGCGCGCTCTGGTGCCGTGACGGTGATCGCCGGCGGACGCATCGATCAAGTGCTCACGCGTTTACGTGCTGGAGAGTCTGTTGGCACCTATTTAGAGCCCGATTTGGCGCCCCTAGTGGCACGTAAGCAATGGCTTGCCGGTCATTTGCAGATGAAGGGCGAGTTGGTTATCGACGCCGGTGCGGCGGGCGCCTTACTCAATCAAGGCAAGAGTTTGTTGGCCGTGGGTGTGGTTTCGTTGCAGGGCAGCTTTCAGCGCGGTGAATGCGTCGCGGTTAAGAGCGAACAGGGGGTTACCCTGGCTCGCGGTTTGGTGAATTACGATGCCCAGGATGCGGCTAAAATTGTTGGTGAACCGACGCGGAATATAAAAGCCTTGTTGGGTTTTATCAATGAGCCTGAATTGATTCATCGTGACAATCTGGTGGTGCTCTAATATGGCTTCGATGCAACGTTGTGCTTGGTGTGGTGTTGACCCGCTTTACCAGCACTATCATGATACCGTCTGGGGCCGGCCGGAACGCGACAGTCGAGAGCTGTTTAAAAAGCTTTGCCTCGACGGCCAACAAGCGGGCCTAAGCTGGATTACCATCCTGCGTAAGGAGGCCAACTATGACGCGGCCTTTTTTGCCTTCGATCCGGTGCGCGTGGCGGCGATGAGCGACGCTGAGGCCGATGCACAGATGCACAATGCCGGTATCGTGCGCAATCGGCTAAAGATCCGCTCGATCATCAAAAATGCCGCGGCCTATCTGGCCATCGAACAAGGTGGAACGGATTTTTCGACCTACATCTGGTCCTTTGTCGGTGGCCAAACCATCACCAACGGATGGCTGACCCAAGCTGAGGTGCCGACCGAAACGGCCGAAAGCCGGGCCATGTCAAAAGCCCTTAAGAAGTGCGGTTTCAGTTTTGTTGGGCCGACCATCTGCTATGCCTTTATGCAGGCGGTGGGTATGGTCAATGACCATCAGCCGTCCTGTCATTGTTACCAAAGCCTAACCAAGCGAGCGCGATAAGGCCGATCAATTGTGACTTTTGACCGCTGAAATTTGGCGCCAAGCAACTTACACTGGCGGCATTCTTTACAGGGCACAGCTTATGAATGAACGGCCGCCAATATTGCCGCCGGCGTTGGGGCTTTTGATGATGTTGGGCGTGTTTAGTGCACATTTTATTAAACCCATTGCGGTTTTATTGCATTACCCGTTCAATTACATCGGATTGATCCCAATCGCCTTGGGCTCGCTATTAAATCTCCTCGCCGACCGCGAGTTCCGCCTCAAGGGCATGACTCAGCTACCGCTGGGCACGGCACCCGATACCTTGATACTGGTCACCAGTGGCGTATATCGGTTTACCCGCAACCCAAGCTACTTGGGCTTGGTGTTGATTATCGCCGGTATCGCCTTGTGGGTGGGCAGCTTGAGCCCTTGGATCGTGGTGATGCTGTTCCCGCTGTTTTTGTATAAAGCCTATATCCAGGATGAAGAAAGCGAGTTGCAGGCCCGTTTTGGCAGTCGCTATCAACAATATCGTCAGTTAGTGCCGCGCTGGATTTTCAATCGGCGAAAATTGCCCGAATAATAGGGCCGATATCCCACCTTTTCGCTTTCTCATGTAAACTGCTGTTCTGGTTATTAGTAAACAGGACGCAGTTTTATGTTGCTCAAAGCTCAACAGTTTTACGAACGGCAAATAGAAGAAAAGTCGCATTGGTTACTATTCTGGGTTGTTTGCGTGTTGCTTATTTTAGGCTACCAAACACGTCACTTTGCACTTGATGCGTCCGCCGAAAGCCTGTTGCTGGAAAATGACAGCTCATTGGAGTATTTTCGCGAGGTGTCGGAACGCTACGGTTCGCAAGAATTCCTCGTACTGACTTTCACCCCGAATGGCCCCCTGTTCGGCGCAGAGTCCCTCGATGCTTTGACGGCACTGCGCAATGAACTACGCGAACTGCCGCGGGTAGCGTCGGTGGTCACGGTGATGGATGTGCCACTGCTGGCCAACCCGCCGGTGCCGATGGCGGAGTTGGTGGCCAATATCAAGACCTTGGAAAACCCTGAGGTGGACGTTGCGCTGGCCAAAACAGAGCTAGCCAACAGCCCGCTATATGTGAATTTATTACTCAATTTGGACGCCAATACCACAGCGTTGCAGATTAATTTCCCCATTGATCAGGCCAAGGCAGACTTGCTGACCGTGCGCACCGAGCTGCGTCAACAGGTTGCCAACCTGCCCAACAGTGGCGCGGCCAGTCAACTGTCTCTGATTGATCAGCTGATTTTCCAACATAACCGCAATGCGGCCGACTTTCTGCATCAGGACATTGAAACGATCCGGGGCATTATCGCGACCTATCGCGGTCAGGGCGAACTGCATCTGGGCGGCGTGCCGATGATCGCCGATGATATAGTGCGTTTTGTCAAAAATGACCTAATCCTCTTTGGTTCCGGTGTTTTCCTGCTGATCGTGTTAACGCTGGCGGTTATTTTCCGCCAGCTGCGCTGGGTGGTTTTGCCCCTGGTCTGCGCCAGCGGAGTTGTCTTGGCCATGCTCGGTCTACTCGGTTGGTGGCGTTGGCCGGTCACGGTGATTTCGAGTAACTTTATTTCCCTGCTTTTGATCCTCACCTTGTCGATGAACATTCATATGATCGTGCGTTATCGTGAATTGCTGCGCCGAAATCCTGCCTGGGATCAGCGCAAGCTGGTGGTGACCACGGTGCGGCTCATTGCCATTCCGTGCGTGTATATGGCCTTGACCACCGCAGTGGCCTTCTTATCGCTGATCAGCAGTGGTATTCGACCAGTGATAAACTTTGGTTGGATGATGACGGTGGGCATCTTGGTCGCCTTTGTGATGACCTTTGTGCTGTTTCCTGCCTTGTTGATGTTAATTGGTAAGGATCGCCAATCCGGAGAAGTCGAAGGCGGTGGACCGGTTCCGCTTATGTTAGCGAACTTTACCCTGCGCAATGGCCGCTTAATTATTTTACTCGGCGTTGCCATTGCCGCCTTTACCCTGATCGGTATCTCGCGCCTGATCGTCGAGAACAGCTTTATCGATTACTTTGATGAGGAAACCGAAATTTATCAGGGTATGACGGTCATCGATCAGCGTTTGGGTGGCACCACGCCGCTCGAGGTCATTGTCGCCTTTGGCGACCAGACCATTCCTCCAGCAGCGTCGGAAGATTCGCCAGAGCCGGTCATGAGTTTAGCGGATATCGATCCACTGGCAGAAACCGTAGATGACTTCAGTGATGACTTCAGTGATGACTTCAGTGACGACTTTATCGAGGAGGACTTTTTGACCATGGATGGGGGTGGCATCGGTTCCTTTGAGGACGATTTCGTCGGCATCGACGATCCCGATAAATATTGGTACACCACCGATAAGGTCGAACGCATCAAAAAGCTTCATGCATATCTGGATGAGCTACCGCAAACGGGCAAGGTCCTATCGCTGGCGACCATGATGGAGATCGCGGAAGTATTCAACGATGGCGTGCCGCTGACCAATATTCAATTGGCGCTGCTCTATACCGTTGTGCCGCAAGAGTTTCGCGCGATTGTGGTCGACCCCTACGTCTCGGTGGCCGATAATCAAGCCCGGTTGAGCGTTCGAATCCTGGATTCGCGCGAGGGTCTGCAGCGCGACCTGCTGCTCAAGCAGATCGAGCGCGATGCAGTTGAATTGCTTGGTTTTGCCCCGGGTGAGGTCAGGCTGACTGGCATGATGGTGCTCTATAACAATATGCTGCAGAGCTTGTTTCAATCCCAAATTCTTACCCTGGGTGGGGTCTTTATCGGCATCATGCTGATGTTTTTGATTCTGTTTCGCAGTCTTAAGCTTGCGTTGATTGCGATGGTACCAAATCTATTGGCCGCCATGTTGGTGCTTGGTATGATGGGTTGGCTGGGCATTCCGCTCGATATTATGACCATTACTATCGCCAGTATAACCATTGGTATTGCGGTCGATAATACGATTCACTACATAGTGCGCTTCAAGGCTGAGTTTGCTCACGATGGCAATTATGTCGAGGCATTGAAACGCAGCCATAATTCGATTGGCAAGGCCATCTTCTATACCTCGGTGACGATCATAATGGGTTTCTCAATTTTGGCCTTGTCGAACTTCAAGCCGACCATCTATTTCGGCCTCTTGACCGCCTTTGCGATGGGGGTCGCGCTGCTCGGCGCCTTGACCCTATTGCCTAGGCTGATCGTTATCTTCAAGCCATTTTCAGTGGTCAAATAGGCAAAAAAAAGCCTCCAGAGGAGGCTTTTTTTACTAAACGTTGCGGGGGCTAACCTCAAAGGCCCGCACGCGCCGGTTGTCGGCCGTGGTCACCCTGAGTTTAAGATCACCTAGGTCAATGGTGTCGTCCCGCTTGGGGACGCAGCCAAACTCATGCATCACGATGCCACCGATGGTA
>JBLHFL010000022.1:0-14920 GCA_047618105.1 Granulosicoccus sp. | reverse complement strand
CTCTTAGCATCACGGTCTTCCGGTAACTTACGTGCGATCTCGATAAAACCCGTTGGATTTCCCATGTCTGTTTCCTTATACCGTAGCTTGCACGGATTTTTTCGGTGCCTTCAAAAATTCAATGTGCATCTGAAATGCCGCCTCGGTGACCTCGTCTTCGGTTTGGTACTTACCGGTGTCGCGCGCGGCCTGCATATAGATCTGAATCTGCTTATAGTCGACCGGCATTACCTTGGTAAAGTGCGTCAAGGCCTCGGCCCAGTCAGCGAGCAAGGCTTGGGCGACATCGGATTCGGTTAGCTCATAGTGTTGTTGCACTAGAGCTTGCAACTGAACCGCATCGGCCTCGGTGAGCGTTTCCAATGCGACCATCTCCATATTGCAGTTAGCCGCGAAGTCGCCTTTAGCATCGAGCACAAAGGCGACGCCGCCGGACATGCCAGCCGCAAAATTACGGCCGGTGCTGCCCAGAATCACGGCGCAACCGCCGGTCATATATTCACAACCGTGATCGCCAACCCCTTCGACCACGGCACTGACGCCGGAGTTACGAACACAGAAGCGTTCGCCGGCGCGGCCGCGAATAAAGGCCTGGCCACTGGTGCCACCGAAAAAGGCGACGTTGCCAATGACGATGTTTTCACTCGCCACAAAGGGTGCGCGCTTGTCGGGATAGACCACCAGCTTGCCACCGGATAGGCCCTTGCCGAAGTAGTCATTGGCATCGCCTTCCAGTTCAAAGCTTACGCCCTTGGCGGTAAAGGCAGCAAAACTCTGGCCCGCTGAGCCGTTGAATTTGACCTTAATGGTATCCTCCGGCAGACCCACGGCATGGTAGCGCTTGGAAATTTCATTCGACAGCATGGCACCGACCGAGCGATTCACATTGCGAATCGGATACGCCAGGCTGACCGGGGTGCTGTGCTCCAGCGCAGCAGCGGCATCGACAATCAACTGCCGGTCGAGCACATCATCGATGCGATGTTGTTGCGCGATAGACCGGTACAGGGTGTCGCTTTCGAACATCGGCTGAGCCTTGTAAAGCACCGGGGCCAGATCGACCGCTTTAAATTTCCAGTGGTCGACGTCGGTCCGGGACGCCAGACACTGGGTCTGACCGACCATTTCATTGATCGAGCGAAAACCCAGTTCAGCCATCACTTCGCGCAGGCCTTCGGCCATAAAGGTGAAGAAGTTCACCACGTTATCGACCTTGCCCTTGTATCGTTCGCGCAGTTGCTTGTCCTGAGTCGCGATACCCGCGGGGCAGGTATTGAGATGGCATTTGCGCATCATAATACAGCCCTCGACCACCAAGGCGGCCGTGGCAACGCCCCATTCTTCAGCGCCGAGCAGGGTGGCAATGGCCAGGTCACGCGGCGTTTTCATCTGGCCGTCGGCCTGCACGGTGATGCGCGAGCGCAAACCGTTTTGCACCAGAGTTTGGTGAGTCTCGGCCAAACCAAGCTCCCACGGCAGGCCAGCGTGTTTCAGTGAGCTCAACGGTGAGGCACCGGTTCCGCCATCGTGACCGGCGATCAAGACCACATCGGCGTAAGCCTTGCAGACGCCGGATGCGATTGTGCCCACACCCGCTTCAGAGACCAGTTTGACGTTGATGCGCGCCGCACGATTGGCGTTTTTCAGGTCAAAGATAAGTTGCGCCAGATCTTCGATCGAGTAAATATCGTGATGCGGCGGCGGGGAGATCAGACCGACCCCAGGGGTCGAACCACGGGTCCGACCGATCCAAGCATCCACCTTATGACCGGGCAGCTGACCGCCTTCTCCGGGCTTGGCACCCTGGGCCATCTTGATCTGCAGCTCTTCGGCGTTGGTCAGGTAGTGACTGGTCACACCGAAGCGACCCGAGGCGACCTGCTTAATTTTCGAGATCATATTGTCGCCGTTTTCCAGCGGCGTAAAGCGGATCGGATCTTCACCGCCCTCACCGGAATTCGACTTACCGCCGATACGATTCATCGCGATCGCCAAGGTGGTATGGGCTTCCCAGGAAATAGAGCCGAACGACATGGCGCCGGTGGCAAAGCGCTTAAAAATTTGCTCGATCGATTCCACTTCAGCGAGCGGTACCGCCGGGCGATCCGAGCGAAACTTCAACAGACCGCGTAAGGTATAGAGCGAATTCGACTGGTCATCGATATTGCGGCAATATTCCTTAAACAGTTCTTGGTTATTCTGCTCGGTAGCGTGCTGCAGCAAACGCACCGTGGTCGGATTAAACAGATGCCGTTCGCCATCGTGGCGCCAAGCATAATCGCCGCCCGAGGGCAGGGTCGATTCCATGAAAATCTGATCTTCCAACGGGTAGCCGGTGCGGTGCTTGGTTAAGGACTCACGCGCGATCTCATCCAGACCGATGCCCTCGATACGCGACACAGTGCCGGTAAAATACCGATCGATCACATCTTGTTTAATACCCAGGGCTTCGAATATCTGCGCGCCCTGATAGGACTGTAGGGTCGAGATACCCATCTTGGAAAATATTTTCAGCAGGCCGGAGTCGATGGCGTACGCATAGCGGGCAAAGACTTCCTTATCGGTCAACTCGGCGTCGATGACGCCGTCGTTGCGCAGCTCCATCAGGGTTTCGATGGCGATATAGGGGTTGACCGCGGATGCCCCGAAGCCGAGCACGGTGGCCAGGTGGTGCGTTTCACGTACGTCGCCAAATTCGCCAACTATATCGCAGTCGGCGCGCAAGCCGGAGCGGATCAAATGGTGATGCACGGCCGCAGTCGCTAAGACCGAGGGTATGGCGACGTGATCGGTATCGATATCGCGATCGCTGAGGACAATAATCTGGAAGCCATCGTTGACCGCATCGACCGCATAGCGACAGATGCGTTCAAGGGCACGCTCCAATTCGCCGCTGGCGCCAGTCGCCCGAAAAGTTGTCGGAATGGTGCGGGTCTGGAAGTGCGCGTGATCGATATAACGCAACTTCATCAGCTGTTCGTTATTGAGCACCGGCCGCTTGATTTCCAGCTTAT
The DNA here is from genome assembly GCA_047618105.1 of Granulosicoccus sp. Classification (GTDB taxonomy): domain Bacteria; phylum Pseudomonadota; class Gammaproteobacteria; order Pseudomonadales; family Natronospirillaceae; genus Reinekea. The sequence goes on along the minus strand of JBLHFL010000022.1, from coordinate 11,906 downwards.
GGCAATGCTTGGCCGTTTCGGCCAACAAATTCAAATCGCCACCTATATAGGTGCGCAATGACATCACCATCATTTCCCGGATCGGATCGATCGGCGGGTTGGTGACCTGCGCAAAAAGCTGCTTAAAATAGTGCGACAGGTGTTGTGGCCGATCGGACAGAATAGCGAAGGGGGTATCGGTACCCATGGAGCCAAGCGGCTCTTTTTTAGTCCCGACCATATCGGCTAGGATTAGGCGCAGGTCTTCGTCGGTATAACCGAAGGCGCGCTGACGCTTCTGCAAGTTGCCGAGCATTGGATGCTCAACCGTCACCTCAGGGGTCGGCAGGTCATCCAGAACGATCTTCTCGTCGGCGACCCAGTCGAGATAGTTCTGACGACTGCTGATGTCCGACTTCACCTCGGTATCGGAAATAATGCGACCCTTGTCCAGGTCACAAATAAAGATTTTGCCCGGTTCCAGTCGACCCTTTTCGATCACCGTCGACTGATCGACCATCAACGCGCCAGTCTCGGAGCCCATGACCACCATATCGTCATTGGTCACCAAATAGCGTGATGGGCGCAGGCCGTTGCGGTCGAGTGTGGCGCCGATGACATTGCCGTCGGTAAAGGAGATCGACGCCGGGCCATCCCAGGGTTCCATAATGCAGGCGTAGTATTCGTAAAAGGCCCGTTTGGCCGGGTCCATATCGTCTTGCGTCTGCCAGGCTTCCGGCACCACCATCATCATGGCTTGTGCCAACGGACGACCGGACAAAACCAGCAGCTCAACCATCATGTCGAGGTTGGCCGAATCGGACATGCCGCGATCGTAGATCGGCAAGAGCATATCCATCTCTTCGGTGGTGAAATTAACCGACTCAAACAGGGCCTGACGTGCCGTGAGCCAGTTGATGTTGCCATTGACGGTATTGATTTCGCCGTTGTGCGACAGATAACGGAACGGCTGGGCACGGCGCCAGTGCGGGATGGTGTTGGTGGCAAAGCGGCTGTGAAACATCGCCATGGCTGAGACACAACGCTCGTTCTGCAGATCGAGATAGTATTCCCGGACCTGCGCGGTGGTCAGCTGACCCTTATAAACCAGGGTACGCGAGGACATCGATGCGACATAGAAGTCTTCGCCGATATCCGCAACCGTGTCATAGATTAGATGCGAGCAGTAGTTGCGCAGTACATAGAGCTTGCGTTCAAACTGCTGCTGCGTCTTGCAATTGGTGTTCTGGATAAATATTTGTTCGATGCACGGCTCGGTATCGAGCGCGGTCTGGCCGATCATGCTGTTATCGGTCGGCACCGGTCGGTAACCGAGCAGGGTCAGGCCCAATTTGCTGATATTGCGCTCGACGATGGCGCGGCATTCAGCGCGCCGGGTTTCATCGGCCGGGAAGAACACCATGCCGACGCCATATTCACCGCTCTCGGGCAAGGTAAGACCCAAGGCGAGGGTCTCTTCGGCGAGAAAATCATGCGGAATCTGAATCAATACACCGGCGCCATCGCCACTGTTAATATCGACTCCGGTACCGCCCCGGTGCTCCATTGCCGCGAGCATGGTCAGTGCATTTTCAATGACGTCATGCGATTTGCGCCCTTTGAGGTTGGCAACAAAGCCGATGCCACAAGCATCGTGTTCAAATTCGGGTCGGTACAATCCAGGGTAACGCTTTTTCATGGCAATCTTCCAGTTCAGTTCTTTCATATCCCCAATGGCACGATTGGAGACGATCAAAATGATAGTGTTTGCCGCTGAACGGCAGGATAGAGGTGCGGTATGTCGCAAACGTGAAAATGCGCAGCACATACTCGAAAGAACCATACTAATGATTCGTCGCTTGGTAGCAACGTAAGAATCGGCATCGACCGCTCTGAGGTCGGCAAAACAGGCCCTCTAAACGACTTTGCGTCCCGATCTAAGCCTGACCGATGGGTCAAATAAAACCCGATATTCTCGGCCTAGGCCTTATTTTACCTGACTTTGAGCGCGAGCCGGATGGGTCACCCTTGGGGTCATTGGGTTATTGACCCCGACCGTTGTCCATCGGACTTTACAAGGTGATATTTCTGCCAGACTCTTTTTCGTTTTTTGCAGTACGGGTCAATATTGAATGCTGAAATGCCAGATGTAACTCAACACCCGCTGAACTCAAGTCTCATTTTTAAGCACCTTGGGCACCCTTTGTTTGGCTTTGAAGGCCATTTACCGCTATATTCTGGGGCAAATAAAAAGACTTTGACTCATGAACGAACCTCAGTATGTTGCGGCCGTCGACCTAGGCTCAAATAGTTTTCATCTCGTTTTGATGAAAAATGAGAACAACAGGCTGGTGTCAGTTGACTGTCGGCGCGAGTTAGTGCGCCTAGCCGCCGGTGTGGACGCCGGCCGAATCAATCATGAAACCCGTGGTCGGGCTTTACGCTGTCTGACGCATTTTGGTCAATTACTCAAGGCTTACCCAGATGTGGCCGTGTCCGCGGTCGGCACCAGTGCCTTCCGTATGCTCTATCAGGATCAGAATTTTTTGCGCCTGGCCGAGACAGCCTTGGGCCAGCCTATCCGCATCCTAACGGGTGAAGATGAAGCGCTCTACATCTATCGCGGCGTATCCCAAGGACAGCCAGATCAGAAACGCTTCGTACTCGACATCGGCGGTGGCAGCACCGAAATGATCGTCGGTTCGGGCCGAGAACCCTTGGCCGTGGCCAGCCTTGAGCTGGGCTGCGTCACCCTAACCTCAGAGTTTCTCGATTACGACAGTCTGCCCCAAAGCCAGCTCAATGCCTGTATGGACTTTGTCGACAGCCAGCTGGCCACCGTCTCAGATCGCTTTAAGGATCTCAACTGGGAGGATGCGATGGGTTCGTCTGGCACGATCAAGGCTGTCAGTTGGGCCATGCATAATCTAGGGATTGCCGATGAGGGTGTAATCAAACGCAAGCAACTGGATCGACTGTTGCCGGTTTTAACCCAAGCGGGTAATCAGCAGCAGTTGTCCCATCTATTGGAATTGAACCCGCGGCGCATTGCCGTGTTCGCGGCAGGTTATATTATCCTGCATCGCATCTTTCACCTGTTTGATATCCAGCAAATGCGCATTTCCAATAAGGCCATTCGCGAAGGGATTATTGACGAGATGATCGCCCCTCCCTATACGGTCGACTGATAGGCCGCCTGTACAATACCGCCCGAACGCTGATAGCGTCGCTATAAAACGCACCGCAGGTCTGGGTGGGCATTTGGTGTCGGTTCAATTCATTGCCTGTCAGAGGGGCACCACTGCGCCATTGCGGCGCAGCTTTTAGTGCCTATCTCGCCCCGGGGCTTTGCGCCCGGAGTCTAACCACCGGCTTAGTCAGCGATCAGGTATTGCTCGATACTTTCCAGATCTGTCAAGGCCAGCTGTCCGGCTTCTTTTTTCAGTTTAAGCAAATCGAGCAGGTAGTCGTAGCGGGCATTATTCAACGCGTTTTGCGCATTGAATACCGCCACCTGCGAGTTAAGCACCTCGACGATGTTGCGCGTGCCGACTTCATAACCGACGCTGGTTGCCTGCAAGGCGCTATCGCGTGATTTCAATGCCTGAATCTGGGCGTCAACATTTTGCGCATCGGCCTGTACCGTTCGATACAGATTCGCCACGGCGACCGCCTTATTCCGTTTGAGCAATTCAACTTGCTGCTCGGCAATATTATTGCTCAGACCCTGCTTGACTACGGCCACCTGGTTGGCGCCGCCGGAGTATAGCGGCACGGATACGGAAATTGCGTAGCTGGCACTCCAGTTGGTTTCGTCTTCATTACCGAAGGCTGAGCTGGCAAAAGTATCCGAATAGCCGAAGGTGGCACTGCCGCTAACCCGTGGCAACAGATTCTCTCGCTCAGCTTGCAACGACAGGCGACCGACTTCCAAGCCTCGTTGTGCGGCAATAATTTCCGGGTGTTGGGTAATCGCATAATCGACCCATTGCTGCTGACCGTCCGCAGAGGGCGATGTGATCGGCATCGACTCGCTAATATTTTGCACGCCGTCTGGGATGGAACCGGTAATAACAGATAGGTTTTGCAGGGCTATGTCATACTGAGACTCAGCTCGAATCAGACTCACTTTGGTTTGATCGAGGGTTGCACTGGCATCTAATACATCGGTAATGGTTACCAGCCCCACATCATAACGTTGTTTAGTCTGGTCGTATTGGCGTTCTACGGCTTCCAGCTGCGCCTGCAATACCGCCAAGGCGTTTTTCGCGCGCAGGGCGGTAATGTAGCCTTCCGACACTCGAACCATTAATTCTTGCTCGGCATAGACCGCTTCGATCTCACTGATGGTCGCATTGACCTTGACGGCCTCGTAGGCGGTAAAAGCCGCCAAGACGAAAATATTTTGGCTGACGGTAATGGAGCCACCCAAGGTTTGGGCATCAAAGCTCGGGAAGAGCGACTCGGTGTTGCTATCGCTGCGAATTCGGTAACTGCCATTGGCCGTTACATCGGGCAGAACATTGGCATAACCGGTGGTCACGTCCTGCTGGGCGTTCTCAGCCGTGAGCCGAGCGATCGCCAGTTGAGGGTCATTGGCCAGTGCCTGTTCATAGGTTTCGAGCAGCGATGGCGAGGCCGAAACGTGGGCGGTAACTGCGACCAAAACCAGGCCGACGATCAAGGGTTTTATAAGCATGCGATTGTCTCGAAACTTGCAATGAATGAGGGACTGGATTCATTATGCCGATGCGCGGCTAACGTCTCCATGAGTTGCCTTGAGCTTTACTGTCTACTGACGACCAATTATTCACAATTTCGGTGACTAATCACCAGCGCCAAAAGTCATTAGTGTCGCACAAAAGCAGTGCCACGAGCCTAGGAATTTGACAATGAAACGAGAAACCGACCAATTTCACTACAGTATTGATGTTGTAGACCCTTTATACCGTGGTTTTTACCAGATGGATCAGATGACGGTGACGCATCAACGCTTCGATGGCGGCAGCCAAACCATCTCGCGTGAACTGATGGATCGCCATGATGCGGTATGCGTGCTGTTAGTGGATGTTGGCCGGCGCGCGGTGGTGTTAATTGAACAGTTTCGCGTCGGCGCCTTGCAGGACCCAAACCCTTGGCAGATCGAGTTGGTTGCCGGCTTGATCGACAAGGATGAGGAACCGGAAGCGGTCGCACGTCGAGAAGCCGTCGAAGAGGCCGGGGTCGATATCGGCCGAGTGCTTTCGATCAGCCGCTACTGGCCGTCTTCCGGTGGCTCCAACGAGCGTATTCATCTCTTTGTCGGCGAGGTCGACAGCCAACAGGCCTCGGGCATTCACGGTCTGGCAGAGGAAGGTGAGGATATACGGGTGCTCAGCGTACCCTTTGACGATGCCTTTGGCTGGGTTCGCGACAATGTTATTAGCAACGCCGCCGCCATTATCGCACTACAATGGTTGCAGCTGAACGAAACATCTCTAAGTAAAAGGTGGGCATGAAAAAATACGTTCCAGACATATCCCAACATGCGGCGCTGTGTGCAGCCAATTACGTCAGACTCGAGCGCTTACTGCAGGACCTGTCCGAAGCTCAGTACCAGTTTAGCTGGCAAGACAACGGTGGCCATCAGATCGATGTCGATATCCACGTGACCGAGCGCTTTAAATACACCACTACCCTGCAGCTACTGAAGCAGGCCCACGCCATACCCGCGCCAATGGATCGGGTAGAACTGACCGTGCGGATGTATTCCGACGCACGTTTGGCCGAGGTGGTGGGCATTAGCCAAGGCCAGCAATTGGCCGGGGTCTATCGCTACCCCAATGAGCAGATGTACCAAATCGATGAAAAACAGCAGGTTAATCGCTATCTTGCGGAATGGCTCGGCCATCTGTTGACCCATGGCTCGGTGCGGGGACTGTGGACCCCCAAATAGAGATACCTCGACTACATGCCAATTTCCGGGGTATATTTGCAGTCTAAGTCACGAAATAGCCCTAGCTCTATATACTTTGAGCGTCATTGGCTACACTCTTTGTTATTAGAAGACTTAAGCTGCCGCCTTACAGGGAATATTTAAGCTGATGTCCAGAGCCCACACTCTAGTCCAGATTACCGACCCTCACCTGCATGGCCATGCAGAAGGCACCCTCTTAGGGATGAATACCGAAAATAGCCTGAAACTTATTTTGGCGCGCGTCCAATCTGAGGTTGCGGATATTGATCTGATTATCGCAACTGGCGATATTGCCCAAGACAGCAGTTTACAGGCCTATCAAAACTTCTTGTCCTTTTTGGCGCCATTTACGGCTCCAATGCGCTGGATTCCCGGTAATCACGATAATTCTAACCATATGGCGACTGCGGGCCAGGGTCTCGATCATGCCGAACCCATCGTCGATTTGGGTGAATGGGTGGTGGTATTGCTCGACTCAACCGTGGCAAAGCGAGTCCACGGCCACCTGGCGCCAGATCAGCTGGCGATTCTCGAACAGGCCCTAATCCAATATGCCGATCGCCACGTTCTGGTTACCTTTCACCACCACTCGGTGCCATTGCAGAGCCGCTGGATCGACCAAATCGGCGTGCGCAATAGCGACGAATTCAAAGCCTTACTCGATCAACACCGTTGCGTGCGGGCCGTGGTCTGCGGTCATGTCCATCAGGCCAGCGATCAGATCATCGACGGTGTCCGCTATTTATCGACACCCTCGACCTGCGTCCAGTTTCAGCCCCTCAGTCAGGACTTTGGTATTGACCCTCTCGGCCCTGGCTATCGAAAACTGGTCCTGAATCCGGATGGAACCATCGACACCGCCGTATCGCGCATCGATGGTGTCGATTTTGATATCGATTTTTCCCAGACCGGTTACTAGCTCCCAATGGCCAGTCCAGAGGCTATCGATTGCGGCACGCTGAGCCTACAGCTTAGCTGGCAAGCGGTTGCACCTCGTAGCATTCCAGCCCTATTCTGTTATCCTGACGGCCTTGATTTCATTCAGTTTTTTATGAGAGGTCCGTTGGCCGATGACCAAAAATACATACTCCGCCGAAGCCATCGAGGTACTCAGTGGCCTGGATCCGGTGCGCAAGCGACCGGGCATGTACACCGATACCACGCGGCCGAACCATTTAGCGCAGGAAGTGATCGACAACTCGGTCGATGAAGCCATTGGCGGCTTTGCCGACCAAATCGATGTCATCCTATTTAAAGACGGTTCGCTCAGCGTGACCGACAATGGCCGCGGCATGCCGGTTGATATTCATCCAGAGCATGGCATCCCGGGCGTTGAACTGATTCTCACCCGGCTGCATTCCGGTGGTAAGTTTTCCGGCACCAGCTACCAATTTTCCGGTGGTTTACACGGGGTCGGGGTCTCGGTGGTCAATGCCCTATCGAGCATGCTGGAGGTCACCGTCCGGCGTGGCGGTCAGATGCATCGCATGGGTTTTAGCGGCGGCGAAAAGTCATCCGATATCGAGGTCATTGGCACCTGCGCCAAAAAAGACACCGGTACGTCGGTTCGGTTTATGCCCGATGCGTCCTATTTTGATACCGGCAAGTTCCTTTCGAGCCGATTGCGCCATGTTCTGCGCGCCAAGGCGGTGCTCTGTCCGGGTCTGCGTATCAACTATTTCAATGAAGAGAAGGATGAGCGGGACGCTTGGTATTACGAAGCCGGCCTAACCGACTATCTGCTCAACACCACCTCGGTCTATAACACCCTTCCTGAGGCACCCTTTGTCGGATCGCTGGCTAGCGAGCGGGAAGCTGTCGATTGGGCCGTGCAATGGCTGCCAGACGGCGGTGAGGGCATCTGCGAAAGCTATGTCAATTTAATCCCGACGACCCAAGGCGGTACCCATGTCAACGGTCTGCGCCAGGGCCTGCTCGATGCCATGCGCGAATTCTGTGAATATCGTAGCCTGTTGCCGCGCGGCGTTAAACTCAGCCCAGAAGATATCTGGGAAAAGTGCTCCTATGTGCTGTCGTTCAAGATGCAGGATCCGCAATTTGCCGGTCAAATTAAGGAACGCTTGTCATCGCGCCAGGCGTCGGCCTTTATTTCCGGTGTGGTCAAGGACGCCTTCGCGCTCTGGCTGAATCAAAACACCCAGGTCGCCGAGCAACTCGCCGAATTGGCCATTTCCAACGCCAATGCTCGACTGCGTAAAGCCAAGAAGGTAACCCGGAAAAAGATTACCAGCGGCCCGGCACTGCCTGGCAAGCTGGCCGATTGCTCCGGCCATGAGGTGATGCGCGGCGAGCTATTTTTAGTCGAGGGCGACTCAGCCGGGGGCTCCGCTAAGCAGGCACGCGATCGAACCTTCCAGGCTATTCTGCCGCTCCGCGGTAAGATATTAAACACTTGGGAAGTCGACAGCTCCGAGATTCTGGCCAGCCAGGAAGTGCACAATATCGCGGTCGCGGTGGGGGTTGATCCCGATTCCAACAACATCGACGACCTGCGCTATGGCAAGATCTGTATTCTCGCCGATGCCGACTCCGATGGTCTGCATATCGCGACCCTGCTCTGTGCACTCTTTGTCCGGCATTTCCGCACCTTGGTGGAAAAGGGCCATATCTATGTCGCGATGCCGCCGCTGTTTCGGGTCGATATCGGTAAAGAAGTTTTTTACGCCCTCGATGAAGACGAACGCGAAGGCATTCTCAATCGCATCAAGGCGGAAAATAAGCGTGGCAAGGTTCAGATCACCCGCTTCAAAGGCTTGGGTGAAATGAATCCGCTGCAACTGCGTGAGACCACCATGGACCCCAATACTCGTCGCTTGGTGCAATTGACCGTCGAAGATGGCGATCAAACCGATGAGTTGATGGACATGCTGCTCGCCAAGAAGCGCGCCGGTGACCGCAAGAGCTGGCTCGAGGCCAACGGTAATTTGGCGGATGTAGACGGCACAATGGTCGCACTCGAGGAAAACTCAGACCTTGACGACAAAAAATTGACGCTCACGGAGCATTAAGCGGCGCTCCGATACAGCACAGGGACCGGTTTGGTCCCCGGTTGCTGCCCCAATTGAATTTTCGAATACCGATTTAAACCGCTAAACGCCGGTCGAAACCTTTTTGGCAAGAGCTAGGGCAGTATGTCCAGCGCGAAGGGCTCACCACCGGCACCCCGCAAATACCCCACGCACAAAAAAGATTCGGATGGGTCTGAGATGTTGTATTGTCAAGGCTCCTCGGTTGTCCTGGACGCAACCGATTTAAACAGGTCTTGGGTCAACAGACACTCAAGGCCTTATATTGGATAGCCTATGACATTACAACTCGATTCCCCGCCAGCTCTTGCACCGGCGATCTATGCCAAACAGCCGATTTTTGACCAGCAGCTGACCGTTATGGGCTTTGAACTGTTGTTCAGGCCGTCGGATAAGATCGGCTTGATCGATGATCAGTCCGCCACGGCCCAGGTGATACTCAATGCCATGACATCTGACGATCAGATCTTGGCCGATCCGCGTTACAAGTTTTTTATCAACCACTCCGCAGAGTGTTTATTGCAGCGTCTACCGCTTGATGCCAGCACCGCCATTGTTGAAATATTGGAAACCGTTGCGGTCACCCCGGCCGTCATAGCAGCGGTGCAAAACCTCAAGATGCAAGGCTATCAGATTGCACTCGATGACTTCGACATGACCCTCAGTACCGCCAAATTACTGCCCTGGGCCGATATCATCAAGATCGATTTTCAGGCCTTGGATAAGGATCAAATTACGCTCTTGGTCAGCGATCTGGCGCATTATAATGTTAAGTTGCTGGCCGAAAAAGTTGAAACCCAGGGCCATTTTCAACTGGCTGAAACCCTTGGCTTTGATTACTACCAAGGCTATTTTTTCTGTCGGCCGCAACTCACTCATCAGCGCCTTGCTCGACCCTCAAAAATGTCCACACTACAGCTGCTCAGGGCCTTGATGGATCCCGAGGTCCGGCTTGAAACCTTGGCAGCGATACTCAAAAATGACCCGGTACTGACAGTCAAATTATTGCGCCTGGCCAACCTCGGCATCCATGTCCGCATCACGGCGATCAAAAATATCGAACAGGCTCTAGTGGTATTCGGGCTCGATAAATTGCGTCAGTGGGTGTCCCTGATCGCGCTCACCGACCTGGACGACAAACCTCATGAGCTGCTGCGCCAAACCCTGTTGCGCGCCATTGCCTTGGAACGCTTCGGTCAATTTCTGGGCTCATTCCCAGCCGGGGAATGCTTTTTTATTGGTTTTTTGTCGGTCATCGATGCGTTCTTGGATCGCCCCTTGGATGAGGTGCTGGCCAATTTACCGCTCGAGGCCAACACCCGAACGGCGCTGATCCAGCGCGCCGGCCCAGCGGGTGAACTGCTCACGCTGTTGCAATATATGATCGAGGGCCGCTGGGACCAACTGACGGCGTTTCAGGACAGCTATCCGTTGCATGACTTTTTCCGCCTATTCTTAGTCAGCGAAACAGAAGCCGAGCAGCTGCTCGCCCTGCTGAACTAGCGCCATCATCGGCGGCGGGGCCGAAGCCGAACAGCGGTTTGGCGCGCGTCAACGGTTGCGTTGGCGCCATCCTTTAGGCTTTAATACCGATCGATCTGAGCACTGACGCTCCCTTCCCCCAACATCAGACAATAACGAGAACCTCATGATCAAACACAATCAATATTTTTCCGGTAACGTGCAATCGCTGGCCTTAACCGGACATTCCAAGCCGACTACCATCGGTGTTATGGCCGTCGGTGAATACGAATTCGGTACCGAGGCCGCAGAATTGATGCAGGTTGTAGCCGGTGAACTGCAGGTTCGCTTGCCCGGTACTGACGCCTGGCAAAGCTTTGCGACCGGCACTGAGTTTCATGTCCCGGCCGACAGTAAGTTCCAACTCAAGGTCGTGATCGACACCGCCTATCTGTGCATCTACGGCTAGATCATCGCCCGCCAGGCCCCGCCAGAGCCACATTAAAGGCCCTTGGGCGCCGGACCAGAATGGACAGCGCGCGCGACCAAACTTACTGCTATACTCGCGCGCAATTCAACTGAGTTTTTTCTCTATCATTCATTCACTCCCAATTAGAGCCTTGCTATGAGTTTTGCCGACTTAGGTCTTTCTTCATCTATTTTAAAAGCAGTTTCAGATATGGGTTATGAAACACCCACCCCGATTCAGCTGCAGGCCATACCGGCCGTACTCGCACAACGGGATCTGTTGGCCGCCGCCCAAACCGGCACCGGTAAGACCGCGGGCTTCACCCTGCCCATCCTGCACCGCCTATCCGAATCGGGTAATCAGGCGCGCGGCAATCAGGTTCGCGCCCTGGTGTTAACACCAACCCGTGAGCTTGCCGCCCAGGTTGAAGAAAGTGTCGTGAACTATGGCAAATACTTGCCGTTGCGTTCTGCCGTGGTATTCGGCGGTGTGAAGATCAATCCACAGATGATTAAGCTGAAACGCGGCGTCGACATCTTGGTGGCCACCCCGGGTCGTCTATTGGACTTGCACAATCAAAATGCCGTGCGTTTTGATCAGCTCGAAATACTGGTACTCGATGAAGCCGACCGCATGCTCGACATGGGCTTTATCAACGATATTAAAAAAATTCTTCGGGTTCTGCCCAAAGAACGACAGAATCTCATGTTTTCGGCAACCTTTGCCGGGGACGTGCGCACCCTGGCGAAGACGATCGTGAACAATCCGGTCGAGATCGCCGTGGCGCCGACGGTGACCACCGCCAAATCGGTCACCCAGTGGATCATTCCGGTCGATAAGGGCAGCAAACCCTCGCTGCTCACTCAGGTAATCGGAGACAACAACTGGCAGCAGGTCTTGGTCTTTTCCAAGACCAAACACGGCGCCAACCGCCTCGCCGCGAAATTAGAGTCGAGCAAGATCACCGCCGCGGCCATTCACGGCAACAAGAGTC